>JBGPSQ010000095.1:0-10171 GCA_041490205.1 Gallionellaceae bacterium | reverse complement strand
TGGTCGCCTGGCTGGTGAACTGGATCATGTCCACGCGCCCATTCGCAAAGGGCATCGTCACCGCCAATACCGCCTCGCAGCTTGAGACCAAGACCTGGGCGGAGATCGCCAAGTGGACCAAGCGCTGCATCACCGCCCACTGGTTCGATGTGGGGGGCGGGCGCGGCTCGATGAAGATGTACCACAAGCAGCACCCGGAATCGTGGCAGTGCGTGGCGCAGACTTGCAAGGAGGAGAATGCAGAGTCCTTCGCCGGGCTGCACGCGGCCAACTCCACACCGTTCTATATCTTCGACGAGGCATCGGCGATTCCCGAGGCGATCAGCGAAGTTGCCGAGGGCGGGCTGACCGATGGCGAGCCGATGTTCTTCAAGTTCGGCAACCCCACGCGCAACAGCGGCGGTTTTTACGATTGCTTCCACGGCATGCGCCACCGCTGGACCACGCGCCAGATAGACAGCCGCACGGTCGCCATCACCAACAAGTCGCAAATCCAGCAGTGGATAGACGACTACGGTCAGGACTCCGACTTCGTGAAAGTGCGCGTGCGCGGCATGTTCCCGGCACTCTCGGCCAAGCAATTCATCTCCGTGACCGATGCCGATGCCGCCCTGGGCCGCCACATCAACGCCAGCGCCTTCAGCTTCGCGCCCGTCATCCTCACCTGCGACCCGGCCTGGAGCGGCGACGATGAACTCATCATCGCCAAGCGGCAGGGCCTGAGCTTCACCATCCTGCGCGCGATCCCGAAGAACGACAACGACATTGAGATCGCCAACATCCTGGCCAACCTCGAAGACGAACACCAGGCAGACGCCGTATTCGTGGACGCGGGCTACGGCACCGGCATAGTGAGCGCCGGTTCCACCATGGGGCGCGGCTGGACGCTGGTGTGGTTCTCGGGCGCATCCAGCGACCCCGGCTGCCTCAACAAGCGCGCCGAAATGTGGAAACTCGCGCGCGATTGGCTCAAAGCAGGCGGCGCAATCCCGGACGACAAGGTGCTATATGCCGACCTCATCGGCCCCGAGACCGTGCCGCGCATGGACGGCAAGATACAGCTCGAAAGCAAGGAGGATATGAAGCGGCGCGGATTGTCCTCCCCCAACCGGGGCGATGCGCTGGCGCTATCCTTCGCCTTCCCGGTGAGCAAGCGGGCGATGTTTGAGGGAAAGAGAGCGCATGCGCTGGATTACAACCCGCTGGAGCGGGTGGGTGCCCTAAACTACGACCCGCTCAGCCTGAAATAGCATGCGTGGAATGGGCTATGTTATGTAGGTGCAAATGAATTCGCACCTGCCAGAAGTCGTAGAGTGGACACCCAGTGCCCACGCGGATATTGTGTCACTCGAGCCCGCGCAGGCCACCCTGCACCTCCTGCCTTATCGCCAGTTTAAAGCTACAATCCTGTTTGCATGCCAACGCGTTACAATGTCACACAAGTAAATGCGGGGCGAGCCTGGCTGGCGTTTCCACGGCGAGGCATGGCATGGCAAGAACCGGGAAACTCAAACTGCCGGATAAGGGAGGACAGGAGTGAAACCACACATTGATGACGACGAAGATCATTTTGACATCGGCTTTGAGCAATTCAAGCTCAGGCCGGGCCTGGAACTGGAGGTGCATGACGGGTCATCCGGCAGGCTGCTCGATCTCAAGGCGCACTTTGTCATGGCCCATGCCGGCAGGGATGTCTTGATTGCCATGCAGATCAACGATCCGGCACGGATGACCATGAAAGCCGGTGAGCGCTACCGGATCAGCGGGTTTAACGGAAAGTTCGACTTTTCCTTCACCTCGGAAGCGCTGAAAGTGGATCGCGAGCAGTTTACCGTCCTGCTGGCCGCGCCGATCACTGTATCGATCAGGTTTGTGCGCAAACATCGGCGCGCAGACCTCGCGCTTCCGGCCGGCGTTATATTGCCCGGAAAGAGCAGCCCCGTTCATGTCACCATCAAGAATTTAAGCTTGGGCGGAGCGGCCATTGCTTCCGTAAAGCCTCTTGGCGCCAAGGGCGATTCCGTCACTCTGGTTCTCCAGGTCACGTTCGAAAACAAGAAAGAAGACCTGAATCTTGTTTCAGCCATCCGGCGCATCTCCGAATCGAATGAAAGCCTCATGTTGAACACCGGCGTGGAGTTTGTGAACGCAAGCCGCAATGACAAGCTGCTGCTGCACTATTACATCAGCACATTATCGAACGAGATCGACCTGATTTGAATGGGCCGGGCGCCCTCGGAAAATGGCGGCCAACGCTGCGCTCGGCGAGTGTTGTTGGGGCTTTCGCAAGCTCACCCCTCACCTTAACTGCCCCAATCCTCCTCATACCCCAGTATCAGTAATTCCCCGCTGGCAAGGTTCCGGTAAACTTGCTAAATTGCGTGGCTAGGCCGCCGAACGCGTTCATTAAGAGATCGCGTCCCGCAGCGATTATTTCCCATAGGAGCGGTATATGCAGCTTTTCCTGAGTTTGAAATCCATGCCGGAGCTTAGGCAACGCAGTTGGAAGGAGCGCCGCCAGTTGCTCTGGCAGGCAGGGCTGAAGCCATTCCGCCGCGGGCGGGTTTGGGCAGCATTGGCGGTCAGCAGCCTGGTGACGCTGTGGGGGCTGGATACGTTTGTGGGGAATATGCTCTTGAACCCGGAGCTTGGCGCCACGGACAAGGGTTTTGCTTCGGCGTTGACGGTCTTGCTGGCAGTCGTCATCCCGGCCATATTCATTTACCGGCATGCCTATCTCAAGGCGCTGCGCCCCTATATCCGCAATGTATCGTTCGACCCGGCGGGCAGTTGGTGGGGCGCAGCCTTCAGGGGCTTTTTGGTGGATATGGTTACCGTCCTGCTTCTTTTTGCCTGCGTGGCCGGGCTGGACTGGGCGATCAACAGCTTCGACGAAACCCCGGATCCGCGCATCGCGGCGCTCCAGAACTGGCCGGAGCCCATTCCCGACGACAACAACGGATTCATCGCCGCCATCGGCCTGCAGGCGCCGCCGGGGGCCTCGCCCTTCGAAGCGGGCCAGCGCTGGATCGCGGCAGTCAACGAGGCGATCTCGAAGCATGCCAAGGATTATCCGAAAGCGCCGGAGGGGCTGAAGTATGCGCCCTATGTCGTGCCCGCACCCGCTCCCGAAGCAGGGGCCGAAGCCAAGCCCAAAGCCAAAACCAAAACAGACCCCGACCGGGCAGGCCCCTATGCCCGGTTTTGCAATCCCGGAACCGGCTCATGCCTGAAAATCATGCACCAGGAACAAAAAGCGGTGGAAGCCTGGCTGGCGGCAAACCCTGAGCTGTTGACGCGCTACCTTGCCCTGCAAAAATACCTGCAATGGCAATACTCGCTCAAGCAAGGCGACGCGAGCGCGCCCCTGCCCCCGTTTGCAACGCTGGTGCGCGCCCAGAGCCTGATGCACGCCTCCGCCCTGCTGTCCATCGAGAAAGGCCAGACCGGCAAGGGATTGGACATGCTGGGCGATGACATCCGTTTCATGCGCAACATGCTGGGTTCGAAAGACTCGCTGATCGGCAAGATGGTCGCCACGACCATGCTCTCGCGCGACCTCGCCGTGCTGGCCGAAATCACCGAGGAACGCCCCAATGATCTCAAGCCCCACTGGCCGCAAATCGAGAAGATGGTCGAGCCGCTCACGGCCGCACAGGTATCCACTGGGGATGCCTTCCGTTTTGAGGAGCGGTGGGTTGTCGCCCTCATGAGCCCGGACCTACTTTCGCAGGAATGGGTCAGCGCCCCGCTGGGAAACAACGCATGGGCGACTCACCATTTCAAACAAACCGCCACGGCCAACCTGCTGATCCGCATCCAGGAAAAAGTGATCCAGCAGACGGAAATCCGCGACGCGGGCTACACCCCGCCCAAACGCAATGAAGACACCCAGGTAATGTCCGGCATGTCCCGCGTGACGGGCTTCATGCACAACCTGGGAGGCATCGCGGTCGTCCTCTCCCCCTCTCCCGATTATTTCGTCTACAGCAACAGGACATACGACCTGAATGCGCTGAACAACCTGGTGCGGCTCCGGCTTGCGCTCGCGAAAAATAATGTGTCCGCAAAGGAGGTGGCTGCATTCCTGAACAACGGCGACAAAACCCTGTGGAACCCGGAAACCGGAAAGCCCTTCGAATGGGATGCCGGGCGGAAGCAGATATATTTCTCACCCGTCACGGATTCCTTCAAGCAGCACACTACCCTCGGCAGCGGCGTGGAAGGCCGGGCTGGGATCACCGTGCAGGAATAAGTGCGCTATAGCCCGCCGCGAAAGCCTGGGCCGTAACGGCAAAACGGGGAAGCCACGCAGGGTCGACACCCTGCGACACTGTGCAAAGCAGCTTACCAAGAGGGGGCGTAATGGAAATAAGATGGGATTTGGACGACAACACCGTGATCGACTTGAGAGTCGGCGGTTTCCGCAAGAACAGATTAACTATCAACGAGAACGAGATACCCGTCGATCTCACCTTGCGTGGGAAAAACGGCTATTCATTCCAGTTGCCGGATGGGCGGGCGGCCACGATCTCGGTAGAGCCTCAATTCGCCACGCGCCCTTTGGTTGAGCTTCGAATTGACGGAAACCTGATAGCGCCAACCGGGAAAAAACCTACCCTGTGCGCCGGTTGCGGCACGGCAGTCAAGCCGAACGACAAGTTTTGCAGCGCGTGCGGGCATGAAATGCCCCCAGCGGAGCATTATGTACACAAGCGGTATGTGAAGGAGGCGACGGGGGCAATCACGCTGCTGGCGGTGCTGTTCGCCATTTCCGGCCCGCTCATGTATTACCTGACCCAATTGCAGTCGCAACCGCTGATGGAAAAGCTTGCCGGAATGGATCCGGACGATACCTATCCGGAAAAGATCGGCGGCGACATATACACAGTTTCATCCCTGAAAGCCCAGCTTGAATGGGAGCCATGGAGCGCGCTGATCGTCAATCTGATCCTGGCCGCCATCATGGCCGGGCTGGCGCTGTGGGGAAGGCGCGCGCCGTTGCCTGCGGTATTGATCGCCGCAGCGACTTATGCTGTCGTAATCGTGCTGAACGCGATCATTGAACCCATGTCGCTTGCGCAAGGCATCCTCATGAAAGTCCTGATCATCGTATTCCTAGTGAGAGGCATCAAGGCTGCCCTCGCATTGCGCGCCGCGAATGGATGAACTAACCGAACAGCCCGGGCTGCACTGTCCGCGTTGCCAGGTTCCGCTGCGCACGGGAGCAAAGTTTTGCTCCGCCTGCGGCGCCCCGGCCGATCCGGCGGCAATTGATACCGAGCGCCGCCAGACGGCGCGGGACGGCGCCCGCTTCGCCCTGCATTGGATAGGAATACAGCGCATCATCTTCCTCTTCGGGCTGTTGCTGCTGAGCACGCTCGTGCTCGGCATGATAGGCCGGGACGACACTACGCCCTGGAGCGAAGTGGTGATGAGCGTCATCGACGCCGTGATCGTTTTCGCATTCGCTGCATCGCGCTACTGGCAGATATTGCCCCTGCTCGGCCCGCCGCAAGCGGACATGCGCGAGGCCATCCGGCTACTCGCCCTTGCGCTTGCCTTCATCGCATTGATGGCGGGCTATTTCGCCTTGATCGAAAAAGCGGGCATCCCCATCATCCGGGTTAGCTCGTCTTTCGAAGCCGCCGGGTGGGGCATCGGACTGATGATCCTGATCGACGCCATCATGCCCGCCATCGTAGAGGAACTGGCCTTCCGGGGCATCATCCAGACAGAACTCGAACAGATTACAGGGATGCGCGAAGCCCTGCTCATCCAGGCTGCCCTATTCAGCGTGCTCCACCTGCTGCCAATGATGTTCCCTAGCCATTTCATCATGGGACTTTGCTTTGGCTACCTGCGCCAGCGCACGAAAAGCCTGTACCCCGGCATGCTACTGCATGCTTCGTGGAACACGCTCGCCATATGCCAGGAGGTCTACTGGACGTAGGCCCCGGCATAGATCAGCCCTGTTTCCCCCCATACAACACACTCGCCGGTTCCCGCCCGTTTTGCGTCACTTCCATGCTGCTGATGTGCAGCTCCAGCGTTGTGCCGCCTTCCTCGCTTTCATCGGCGCTTTCGGGTTGAGCGCCTTCTGCTTGCTCATCGTCCGCGCCTTTGGCATCGTCCGCATCCACCGCACGGCGCACGGTGGCGATGGCGCGGATACTGACCTTGGCGCCCTCTGCGGGCAGGTGCTTGTCCAGGCCCAGCGCCTTGATCTGCTCTTCGCCCAGGTGCAGGCACAGGCCGTTGCAGCCCGCGCCGTCTTGCTGGTCATCCAGTTTAATGTTTGCCATGCCCATGTTTTTCTCCTTTTGAAACTTTCATAATTCGCGGCACACATTCCGTCATTCCCGCGCAGGCGGGAATCCAGCGGGTTTAACCCAAATGCATTTTTTCTTGCTGGATTCCCGCCTGCGCGGGAATGACGTTCCAGCTTGTAATGCCACGCACCATTTGGAATGTCGCGGCGTTGCCATCACTCACAATAACAACTAATTGACTACCAGCCAGGTGAAATTCGGCGTGCCCGTCGCATTCGCATTGCCGTACACGGTGAAACTGCCGTTGCCCGGCACCACGCGCAGGATCTGCGTGAGCGTGGCATCGGCGCTGGCATCCAGCACGGGGATGACAGTGCTGGTGGGCTTCACCTGGTTGTTGGTGATGACGCAACTGCTGGCAGCGGCGGCAAAGGCGGCCTGGCCGCGCAGGGCGTTGGCGGTGGCATTGCCCGGCGTGGCGCTGACATCGGTGTAATTGGTGGTGGGGCTGTAGACGTCGGCGAAAAGGTATTCACGGCCATCAGCGCCGAGAAAGCCGACCAGCGCGCCGGTGCTGGGGTCGTGCAGCCCGGGGACGGTTTGTATGTTCCATGCGCTCATGAGTATTCCTCCTTAACCGAGATTGTTCTTGCGCACCGACATGGTGGCGGTGAGCGAGGTGGTGCCGTCGCCGCCGCTCACGAAGGGGCGCACGCTCACCACTTCTTCGCGGATCATTTTCAGTCCGGCGGCGGTGAAGCTGATGGGGGTACCTGCCGGGTCGTTGAGCTGATACCAGTTGACGCCGTCCAGCGATCCCTGGACGACGCAGGTGCCGCCGACGCCGAAGGTGCCGGTCACCTGCACCGTGCGCTGCCCCGATCCGGCATAGGATGCGGGCTGCCCGTCGGCATTGGTTGTGGTCAGCGGCGACCAGATGAAGTTCAGGTGATCCAGCAGGTAGGGTTGCTGCGTGTAGTTTACGGTTGCCATGTCTTACCCCTTTTTGTAAAGTGCCCAGATAGTGTTTGCCGTGGTGTTGGTCGCCTTGATGCGCGAAACCATCATCGGATAAATCTCGTTTACCGCTGCGACCGTCACAATCGCGGTGGAATCGGCATCCAGGTTGACGGCCACGTTGCCAGCCACGCCAGTCACGCAGATGGCCTGACAAGGCCCGTTTGGAAGATCGACCGTATCGCTGGGGGTGACGGCATAGCCATCGAACTGGCTATTGGTAAAACGCCCCGTTGTTAATGCATTTTCTCCAAATTGCAATCCCATTATTTGCTCCTTTCAAAAAGTTATTTATATCCGCTGAACATGCCCATCACATCCTGCAAAGCATTGCTGTCACCCCCTTGGGTGGGGGAGCCCGCCAGCTTCTGCGCGGTGTCGGCCTGCTGGTTCATCATGGCGCTGTGCTGCGCCTGCGCCTGTTGCTGCGCGCGCTGCTGGCGGATGATGGCTACCTTGTCCGAAGGCACGATGATTTCCGGTTCCACGCCCAGCATGTCGGAATAGGCTTCCACCCATTCGTCTGCGTCGAACTTGTCCAGCACCTCCGGCTTGAAGCTGGCGATCTGGCCCAGACTGCCCACGAAGCGGTCTATGCCGTTGGTGGCAATCGCCCGCTGCGCCTGGGCCAGCATGGAGACCAGCTCGATGTTCAAGTCCTGCCCGTGCAGTTCCGGCGGCGGGGGCGGCAGTACGCCGCCTTCCAGCAGGCTGTCGAAGGTCATGTCCACCAGCGGCATGAGCAGCTCGTTGTGCAGGCGCTCCAGCACCGGGCCTATCATCAGCATCTTCTCTTCCTGCAACTGCGCCACTTCGGTGGCGGTCTTGCGCGTATCCACGTCGTTGGCGAGCATGAGGAAGAGGTCGGCGTAGAACGAGCCGTTGATGCGGCTGCGCACGTCCTGGATGTCCTGCAGCAAGTGGTTGAGATCGAGCTGCACTTCGAACATGCTGCGGATGCCGTGCGACGCGCTCGAGGGATCGTAGAAAGTGATCCCGCCCGGCAGCCGGTCTATGTCGCGGTTCTTGAGCTGGCTGGGCACTTGCAGCGGCGGGTTGCTCATGTAGTCTATGCCCTGCGACTTGCGCAACTGCTCCTGCTGGAGCTGCTTGATGTCGCCCAGCGCTTCCATGCCGGGCGAATTGCCATACACGTCGCCGCCGGAAACCGACCAGCGCGGGGCCAGCACGCGGAAGCTCTTGTAGCCCGATTCGCGCAAGGGCTTGTCCGGGTCGCCGCCCAGCTCGTAGTAGACCGACTTCCACGGCATGTTTTTCGCATCCCGTTTGCCCGGCTCGCGATCCTCGCGCGGCTCGACTGCATGCACGACCGTCACCCACTTATCGAGCGAGCCGCTGTCGTACATGGATTTCACCGTGCTGCTGACATTTTCGATGCCGAATTCCTTCACCAGCTCGCCCACGGTCTTTTCGAATTCGCGGTAAAGCGTGCATACCCTGCCCTGCCAGTCCGTGGCAATGCAGTATTCGCCTGCGGTGAGCGGATAGTGGTGGATCACGGTGTTGTAATCCTCCGCCACCACGCAGGCCGCCGTGCCGAACGCGCCCAACTCTTCATAGATGCCGTGCAGCGCGCGATAGGTGTTGGATTTCTGGAACACGTCCAGCATGATGCGCGTGGACTGCGCCAGCCACAGCTTCACCGGGTAATGCTTCGCCAGGTCGGCGTCCGATGTGGTGAGGCGGAACCACGGGCGCGCGGGCGAGGTGAGCCCGCCCATCAGCCCCGCCGCCAGCGTGCGCAGGGCACGCGTGCCGGTGTTGTCGTAGATGTTGTTGTGGCGCTTCCAGCCTTTATTTCTATCCTGCGCGAAATAGCGTCCGTTGCGCGGCAGGAGATAAAGCGTGATCTCCTGCCAGTGCGCCCACCAACTGGCGCGCTCGGCCTTGAGTTGGCCCAGGCGGGTGATGACTTGCTGTTTTTGCGATGGTTGGCTCATCTTATTCACCGAGCAGGGTTGGTTTGTTGAGCTTGAGCGAATTAGGGTCAACCCCACTGGAGCCGGTGAGGTAAGTCTGCCCCGGCCCCGCTCTGCCGCCTGCCTGCCCGGTGCCATTCAGCCCGCCCATGATGCCCTGTATGCTGGGCATCTTCTCCGCCTGCGGAGGCGGAGGGGGCGGGGGAAGGTTAGGCATTTGCGGGGGCTGTTGCTGGTCTGCCATCAACGCGCCCACTGCCGCCGCCCCAACATATATTGCTGCGCTAGCTGCCATCTTGCATCTCCTTGCTAAAAATCACGTCCTGCACCGCGTAATCCAAGCGCGGCAGTATTTTTTCCAATGCGGTATTCGGCTTGGCGTGCCACATCATCATGCGCGCGCCCTTCTCGCGGGCGAGCCACTCGGTCTCGCGCATCAGCTTCAGGCCCAGCCTGCCGCCGCGATGTTCCGGCTTCACAAACAACGCATCGTTGTGCGCATAGCGCAGCCCCGAGTAATGCATGTGCGACCCGATAAAATTGACCGAGTAGCCCACGATCTCATCATCCAGATACGCAACCAGCGCCAGCAGCGCCCCGCATTGCTCCAGCGCACGATAGGCTTCCAGATTGGGCGCGACCTCCATCAGATGCTTCGCCGTCGCCAGCTCGTCGCGGTGCGCTTGCAGCAGCGGGAACAGCTCGGCAACCTTATCCGAGACGGTGGTTTCGATAATTTTGAATTCAGGCATGTATCCCTCGGCTTGTTCAGGCTGAGCGGATGATATTCAGGAGGCTGGGGATTAAGGGCACTGCCAGGTGCCGCGCGTTTGCTTATGCCATCGCCATTCATTATCATGCGGGCCGCCCTCACCTCCCCTAACATCAGGATCAGCACATGAATCTGGATTACCTCGTCGCCATCGCGGCTTTCATACTGGG
>JBGPSQ010000094.1:0-10392 GCA_041490205.1 Gallionellaceae bacterium | reverse complement strand
CGCCGTCGCAGCTCAGTTCCATCGCAATCGCGGCATCCGAAGCCGTGCCGACACCCGCATCCACGATTACCGGGACTTGCACGCGTTCCATGATGAGTTGCAGGTTCCACGGGTTGAGTATGCCCATGCCGGAACCGATCAGCGATGCCAGCGGCATGATCGCCACGCAGCCGATGTCTTCCAGTTGTTTGGCGACGATGGGGTCGTCCGAAGTATAGACCATCACCTGAAAGCCCTCGGCGACCAGTGTCTTGGCGGCGGCGATGGTTTCCACCACGTTCGGATACAGCGATTGCGCGTCGCCCAGCACTTCCAGCTTGACCAGGCTGTGCCCGTCCAGCAGCTCGCGCGCCAGGCGCAGGGTGCGCACCGCGTCGTCGGCGGTGTAACACCCGGCGGTGTTGGGCAGCAGCGTGTATTTCGAGGGCGGCAGGATCTCCAGCAGGCTCGGCTCGTTTGGGTTCTGGCCGATGTTGCTGCGGCGGATGGCGATCGTGATGATCGCAGCACCACTGGCTTCCACCGCCGCCTTGGTCTCGGCGAAATCCTTGTATTTGCCGGTGCCCACCAGCAGGCGCGAGGAATAGGGTTTTCC
This sequence comes from Gallionellaceae bacterium, assembly GCA_041490205.1. GTDB lineage: Bacteria > Pseudomonadota > Gammaproteobacteria > Burkholderiales > Gallionellaceae > DATDDB01. The sequence continues at coordinate 9,797 of JBGPSQ010000094.1, read as the reverse complement.
CGCGATAATCAAATCGTCGTTGTTCATTGGAATTTCCATTGGTTGCATTAACCTAAAATCTCACCACAGAGGCACAGAGAAAAACAAAACATCATCGCCTCGCAGTAGTTTTCGGCATCCTGTTTAGCCGCCGCCGACCGCGACGACTATCTCCAGCTTATCGCCGTCCGCCAGCATCTGATGCTCGAACTGGCCGCGCGGCACGATATCGCCATTGCGCTCCAGCGCGATGCGCTTGCCGCCCAGGCCCATGTCCCGGATGAGCGCGGCAACGCTGATTGCCTGCTCGAATTTGCGCGGTGCGCCGTTGATGAGGACTGAAATCACTTCCAAACTTTCGCTGGGTTAGGTAACATCGCATTTTACATGCGGGTGTAGCTCAATGGTAGAGCAGAAGCTTCCCAAGCTTACGACGACGGTTCGATCCCGTTCACCCGCTCCAGTTCACACGCCTGCGTTCAAAATTTCACTCTGCTAGCCGTTCTGCCGCTTGCTCCAGCAGCCAGGCGCGAAAGATTGCCACTTTGGACAGCATGGTACGGTTTATCGGGATCACCAGGTGGTAGCCCAGATCGGTCGGAATCGCATGATTCAGCACCTGAACCAGCCGCCTGGCCTTCAAATCGCCCTTTACCAGGCTGTGCCATGCGAGGGTAACGCCGAGGCCCGCGGTTGCGGCCTGAATGGCCAATTCGGTGTCGCTGAAGCGGCGGATGCGCAAGGCGGTATTTTCCATGCCCAGCGTGGCCAGCAGGTTTCCCCATTCCGGGAAAGCGCCGCGCATGATGTGCCAGTCGTCCTCGATCAGGTTGGTGCGCGCAAGGTCGGCAGGTGTGCGGATTGAGTCCGCAACCGCAGGGGCGGCCACTGCCACTATCGTTTCGGGCATCAGTTGCTCTGAATTGAGCCCCGGATGGGTGCCGCTGCCGAAGCGGATTGCCATGTCCACGTCTTCCACCGAAAAATCCACCGGGCGGCGCGTCGCCAGCATATGGACTTCCACCTCGGGATGACGGGCATGGAAATCGTCCATGCGCGGTATCAGCCAGCGCGCGGCAAAGGCGGGGGGCGTGGAGACGATCAGCGGCCCGGTCGAATTTCCGGGACGTATCCTCAGCATGGCGCGTTCCAGTTGGTCGAACGCTTCCGAAACTTGGTTCAGGGCGTCGCTGGCGGATTCGCTCAAGGTCAGCGTTTTCCCGCGCTTGAACAAAATCACGCCCAAGTGGTCTTCCAGTAGCTTGATTTGCTGGCTGACGGCGGCGGGTGTGACATGCAGCTCTTCCGCTGCGCGGGCGAACGAACGGTGCCGCGCGGCAGCTTCAAAGAATCTTAATGCGTTGAGCGGAGGTAGTTTGCGAGACATTAGTTTTTCTTAACTTATCCTCAATAAAGTCTGGCTTGCTTAGCCATGTTGCAGGCCGTAGAGTTCGTGTACTGTAAATTTTACTTAAGAATGCCTCTCATGGGAAATGCAACTGTCTATTTGCTCGTATCCGCCACGGCTCTGTTCTGGGGTGCCAATTTCGTGTTGGCCGGGCCAATCCTGGCCGACTTGCCTCCGCTGTGGGCGGCCGCAGTGCGGTTCCTGCTCGCGGCTGCGTTGATGCTGGCCGTCGCCGGGGTTCGCCGGGAAGATTTGTTCGGCCTGCTGAAACGCCATGCCCCGGTATACCTGTTGCTGGGGACGGTCGGGATTGCCGCATTCAACCTGTTGTTTTTCTATGCATTGCAGTCAACTTCGGCGAACAGTGCGGCGCTTATCATGGCGATCAACCCGCTCCTCACGACCGTGCTGGCGGCAGCATTTCTCGGAGAAAAAGCCTCTATCCGTCACTTGTTGGCGTTGCCGGTCGCCCTGGCGGGGGTGGCCGTGGTCATTTCCCATGGCGACATGGGCAGGATCGCATCACTGTCTTTTTCCACTGGCGACCCCTGCTTATGCTGGCAGCGACCTTTTCCTGGGCGGCCTATAACGTCCTGACTCGCCGTTATATGCCGCAAGGCTCGCCCATCGCGCACACCAGTTGGATCATGGTGGCGGGAGCCTTGGTGTTGTTGGGCTTCGCGCTCGGCAGCGACTCTCACATTCATGCGCTCAGCCCCAAAGCGGCCATCGCCATGGCGGTCATGGTACTCGGCGGCACGGTGCTGGCTTACTTGTTCTGGGGGCTGGGCATCGCGCGCCTGGGTGCGGGACGCACGGCGATATTCCTCAATCTGGTGCCGGTATTCGCCATGCTGACCGGGGTGTTTTTCGGCGTGCTTCCTTCAGGAGCCCAACTGATGGGCGGGCTGCTGGTGCTGGGAGGGGTGGTTATCACAATGCTGCCGCCCAGGCGCTTGGCGGCCAGCGCCAAGGCGTGACATTTGGGAGCGATGCGGTGGAACAGTCCTATAGCGCTGCGGCTGAATATCCGAAGAATGCCCGCAGATTCTTGGCGTCCAGGATTTCCACCGCCTTGTTGCGCACGTTGATCAGGCCGGCCTCCTGAAACTGCGACAGGGTGCGGCTGACGGTCTCAAGCTTCATGCCCAGGTAGTTGCCGATTTCCTGGCGCGTCATGCGCAAATGGAAAGCCGATGGCGAATAGCCGCGCGCGGCGAAGCGCTGCGAGAGATTGAGCAGGAAGGCAGCCAGCCGCTCTTCGGCCCGCATCGAGCCCAGCAGCAGCATGATGCCGTGGTCGCGCACGATCTCGCGGCTCATGATCTTATGCAGGTGGCGCTGGAGCGAGGGCAGTTCGCGGCCGAGTTCTTCCAGCCTGCCGAACGGCAGTTCGCATACCTCGCTGTCTTCCAGGGCAACCGCGTTGCAAGTGTGGGCATCGGTGCTGATGGCGTCCATTCCGATGATTTCCCCGGCCATCTGGAATCCTGTCACTTGTTCCAGCCCGTTCTCATGGAGCACCTGCGTCTTGAAAAAGCCGGTGCGGATCGCATAGAGCGATTTCAGGGGCGAGCCGCTGCGGTAGAGGTAATCGCCGCGCCGGAAGGTGCGCTTCATGCTGGCCAGGTCTTCCAGTTGCGCCATTTCGCCGACGGTGATTCCAGCGGGCAGGCAATTTTCGCGCAGGTTGCAGCTCGAACAGGCTGTCGCGGCGGGCAGCAGGGGGTGTAATTTTTGCATGGGTAAGTGATAAATTAAGCTAAAAACAATCAAATAGCGGAATAGGTAAAGTTTGACCTATATCAAGCGCTATCTTCCAATTAAATGGCATAGTATCCTGTGCCCCGTTTTTTACTATGAAGCAGCCGAGACCGCATCATGAACACGATAGTAGCGACCCCGGAACTGGAAGTTGACCTGGATTTGATCCGCAGGCTGGACCGCAATGGCCCGCGTTATACGTCATATCCGACGGCCGACCGTTTTGCCGGAACCTTCAACGCTGAATCTTACCAGAAATGGGTGGCCAAGCGGGATTCCACGCGTCCGCTGTCCTTGTACATCCATATTCCGTTCTGCAATACGCTTTGTTTTTATTGCGCCTGCAACAAGATCATCACCAAGGATCGCAGCAAGTCGGCAAAGTATGTGCAATACCTTGTCAAGGAAATGGGTATGCAGGCTGCGCTGATGCCGGGCGAGCGCCGCCTGGAACAGTTGCACTGGGGCGGCGGCACGCCGACCTTCCTCAGTGACGACGAGATGCGCATCCTGATGGATGCGACCAACGAGCATTTCACCCTGGTGAAAGACGGCGAATATTCCATCGAGATTGACCCGCGCAAGGTGAGCGACGAGACCATCGCCCTCTTGGGCAGCCTGGGCTTCAACCGCATCAGCATCGGCGTGCAGGATTTCGACCCGCAGGTGCAGCAGGCAGTAAACCGCATCCAGAGCGAGGAAGAAACCCTGCGCGTGATAAGCGCGGCCCGCGCCAACGGCTTCAAGTCGGTCAGCCTGGATTTGATCTACGGCCTGCCCAAGCAGACCCTGGCGAGCGTCCGCACCACGCTGGGCAAGGTGATCGACGCCGACCCGGACCGCCTCTCGATATACAACTACGCGCACATGCCCACCATGTTCATGCCGCAGCGCCGCATCAACGAGGCAGACCTGCCCGCGCCGCAAACCAAGCTGGACATCCTCAAGCTGGCGGTGAACATGCTGACCGATGCGGGTTACGTTTACATCGGCATGGACCATTTCGCCAAGCCGGACTACGAACTGGCGGTGGCGCAACGCCAGGGGCGGCTGCACCGCAACTTTCAGGGCTATTCCACCCATGCGGATTGCGACCTGGTGGCCTTGGGAGTAAGTGCCATCGGGAAAATCGGCCCGACCTACAGCCAGAATTTCCGCGAGGACGAGGAATACTATGCCGCGCTCGATAAAGGCGTGCTGCCCATCATGCGCGGCATGTCGCTGGACGCGGATGACCTGGTGCGCCGCGAAATCATCCAGGCGCTGATGTGCCATTTCGCCCTCTCCAAGGAGGCGTTCAATACCGGGTTCGGGATCGATTTCGACAGCTACTTTGCCACCGAGCTTAAGGAGCTGGCCGAGTATGAGCGCGAGGGTCTGGTGGTGTTGTCGCCGGACAGATTGGTCGTCACCCCCAAAGGGCGCATGCTAATACGTAACGTCTGCATGGTCTTCGACAAATACTTGCGCACCAGGCAGGAACATGCGAAGTATTCGAAGGTCATATAAAACTAATGGTTTCATGGAATAAACAATTATGAAATGCGTGGATGATTTCCGACTGCGCTTCGGCAAGCATGAACTGGTTCCCATCGTGTCGGGCGGCATGGGCGTGGACATTTCTACCGCAGCCCTTGCGCTGGAAGTTGCCCGCTTGGGCGGCATCGGACACATTTCCGACGCCATGCTGCCGACCGTGACCGATCGCCGCTATGACACCGACTTCGTCAAGGTCAAGCTGCAAAAGTACAAGTACAACATCGAAAACTCCAACAAATCGGATGTGAAATTCGATCTGGGCCAGGTTAGTGAGGCCACCCGCCTGCACGTCAGCAAGGCCATGGAAGCCAAGCGCGGCACCGGCATGATATTCATCAACGTCATGGAAAAGCTCACCATGAACGCGCCGCGCGAAACACTCAGGGCGCGCCTGCATGCGGCCCTGTCGGCGGGCATAGACGGCGTCACCCTGGCTGCCGGGCTGCACCTGGGCTCGTTTGCCCTGATGGAGGATCACCCGCGTTTTCGCGATGTCAGGCTGGGCATCATCGTTTCCAGCGTGCGCGCGCTGCAACTGTTCCTGCGCAAGAATTCGCGCAGCAACCGCATGCCCGATTTCGTGGTGGTGGAAGGGCCGTTGGCCGGGGGGCACCTCGGCTTTGGCCTGGATTGGGCTAAATACGATTTGCGCACCATCAACCAGGAAGTGATCGATTACCTGCGCGCAGAGAAGCTGGATATCCCGGTGATACCGGCCGGCGGCATTTTCACCGGCAGCGATGCGACTTCCTTCCTGGAGACCGGCTCCGCGGCGGTGCAAGTGGCGACCCGCTTCACTGTCGCCAAGGAATGCGGTCTGCCGCCAGACGTGCAGCAGGAATATTTCAAGGCCAGCGAAGGCGACATCGAGGTCAACACCATCTCTCCCACTGGCTATCCGATGCGCATGCTGAAAAACAGCCCGGCGATAGGCTCGGGGATACGCCCCGGTTGTGAATCCTATGGCTACTTGCTGGATGCTAACGGCAACTGCTCCTATATCGACTCTTATAACCGCGAAGTGGCCGAGCACCCGGAGGAGAAAAAAATCTCGGTGATGGACAAGACCTGTTTGTGCACCCACATGCGCAATTTCAAGTGCTGGACTTGCGGGCAATACACCTACCGCCTGAAAGACACCACGCGCCGTAATGCTGACGGTAGTTACCAACTGCTCACCGCTGAACAAGTGTTCAGTGATTACCAGTTCAGCAAGGATAATAAGATCGCCCTGCCTGATTGATTTACGGTAGCGGCCATGCCCCGGAAATGAGGGGCGCTCCAATGCGTACGCTTGGTATTACCCGGTGAGTATTACCGGGGTCGTATTACCCGGTTGGTATTATAATCCCGCCCTACGTTACTTCTTCCGGGCGGCGCCATGAAAAAAATCCTCAAATACGTTTTGATCGCGGTGGGCGTCATCGTCCTGGTCGTGGGCTCGGTCGCGGCTTATTTGCTGCTGACATTCGACCCCAATACCTACAAGCCGCAAATCATCAAGGCGGTGAAAGACAAAACCCAGCGCGACCTCAAGCTGGATGGCGAAATCAAGTTGACCATCTTCCCCAGCATCGGCGTCAGCATCAATAAAATATCGCTCTCCGAATACCGCAGCCAGCAGGAATTCGCGGCCATCGACAGCGCCCACGTCTCGCTTGCGCTCATCCCGCTGCTTTCCAAGCACATGGTGGTCAATGAAGTTTCGGCCAGCGGCGTCAAGGTGGCGCTGGTCAAGCGCAAGGACGGCAAGCTCAATATCGACGACCTGATTTCCGGGGGCGCGGCAAAGCCGGAGGGCAAGCCCGCCGCCCCCGCCGCTGCTGGCGCACCGGTGAAGTTCGACATCGCCGCGGTCAGCGTGGAAAAGACTGCGCTGACCTACCGCGACGAGGCGAGCGGGGCGCAATATTCCGTCAAGGACCTGAGCATCAAGACCGGACGCATCGCCAATGGTGTGCCGGGCAAGATCGAGTTGGGCGTTTCCATTCAGGGCAACCAGCCCAAAGTGGATATTGCCGTGCATTTGAAAACCACCCTGACGTTCGACCTGGAGAAAAAACTTTACCGCGTTGAAGGGCTGGACCTGCAAGCCAAGGGCGTTGCTGCAGGCATCACCAACCTGGATGTAACCGCCAGCGGCGACATCAGCGCTAACCTGTCCGCGAACGAAATTGGCGCGAAGAAATTTGCAGTCAACGTGTCCGGTTCGCAGGGCAAGAATAATTTCTCGGTTGCGCTTTCTCTGCCCGGCGTGGAAAGCAATGCGAAGACGTTCAAGATCAGCGACCTGGCGCTGGACGCCGAAATGAAACAGCCCGAACAAGACTTCAAGGTAAAGCTCAACACGCCGGTAGAGGGCAATATCGAGGCGCTGCAATTCAGCCTGCCCAAACTGAAGCTGGCGGTGAGCGCCACAGGCGACCAGTTGCCGAATAAATCTGTCAGCAGCGAACTGAGCGGCAATATACAAGTGGACGCCAAAAAGCAGACAGTGGCGGTGAAGCTCGAAGGCGGCTTGCTGCAAAGCCAGATTAAGGCCGATGCCGCGGTGAGCAACTTCGAACACCCGGCCATCCGCTTCAATGCCGACATAGACCAATTCGACGCCGACCTCTACCTGCCGAAGAAGGCAGCAGGAGGCGCAGCCTCGACGGACAAGGGCAAACCAGCCGAGCCGGAGCAGCCGTTCGACCTTTCCGGTTTGCGCGGCCTTAATGTGGACGGCAGTCTGCACCTGGGCGCGCTGAAAGTAGTAAACATCAAGGCCGCGCAACTGAGCGTGGATGTCAAGGCGCATGGCGGGCAGGTGAGCGTCCCAATGTCGCTCAACCTGTACCAGGGCAGCGCCAAGCTGAATGCCACGGTGAATGCCGCGTCGGCAACCCCAGCCTTTACAGTTAACGGCAACCTTACAGGGGTCAATGTCGGGCCGCTGGCCAAGGATGCAGCCAACCTTGATCTCGTCGAGGGCAAGGGCAACATCTCGCTGAATCTCACTACGCAGGGCAATCTGGTCAGCGCGCTGAAAAAGGGGCTCAACGGCACCATGGGCGTCAACCTCGGCGATGGCGCGATCAAGGGTGTTAACCTGGCCAAGCTGGTGCAGGGCATCCAGTCGCTGAGCAAAAATACCAAAGCGGAGACCATGGGCCTGAACAAGGACGAGAAAACGGTGTTCAGCGAATTCAAGGCCAACTTCAAGGTACACAATGGCGTGGCGCATAACGATGACTTGAGCATCAAGGCGCCCACATTGCATGTCACCGGAAACGGCGACATAGACATCGGCAACGACAGCCTGAATTACACCACCAAGGTCACCTTCTCCAAGACCGAGGGCGGCGGAACCGCCACCCTGCCGGTTTACCTGAGCGGGCCATTCGCCGACCCCAAGATCAAGGTGGATTACGGCGCGCTGGTGGCGGATGTAGTCAAGCAGAAAGTGGAAGCCAAGAAGGAAGCGGTGAAGGAAGAGACCAAGGCCAAGGCGAAAGAAAAGCTGAAAGAAGGCTTGAAGGGGCTGTTCAAATAATCGTCCCGCACTGATCCGGATATGCCGTCATTCGCCTCCCGCCTCATCGGCTGGCAGAAGCAGCATGGACGCCACGGTTTGCCGTGGCAGGGAGCGGATGCCTACGGCGTGTGGCTGTCTGAGGTCATGCTGCAACAGACTCAGGTAGCGACCGTCATCCCGTATTACCAGCGCTTTGTCGCGGCCTTTCCCACACCCGCAGTACTCGCCGCCGCAACAGAGGAGCAAGTGCTCACGCACTGGAGCGGCCTGGGCTATTACGCGCGCGGGCGCAACCTGCACCGTGCAGCACAGGTGATCGTGGAAAAACACCAAGGCGAATTTCCACGGCAGTTTGACGAGATACTCGAACTGCCCGGCATCGGGCGTTCCACAGCCGCAGCCATTTGCGCGCTGGCCTACCATGAGCGGCGCGCGATACTGGATGGCAACGTCAAGCGCGTGCTGTCGCGCCATTGCGGAATTGAAGGATGGGCGGGCGATAAAAAGGTCGAGGCGCAGCTCTGGCGGCAGGCCGATACCCTGCTCCCTCTCCCATCGGGGGAGGGCGGGGGAGGGGGTATCGCAACATACACTCAAGCCCTGATGGACCTGGGTGCGACCGTCTGCACCCGAAGCAAGCCGCAATGCAGGGCTTGCCCGCTCCAGGCGGACTGCTCCGCGTTTCAGGCGGATCGTGTTGCCGAACTTCCAACGCCGCGCCAGACCAAACCCGTGCCCGAGAAACACGCCGCTTTTTTGCTGCTGATGCACGGCAACGACATCTTGCTGGAGAAGCGGCCCGGCAGCGGGATATGGGGCGGGCTGTGGTGTCCGCCGCAGTTCGACGATAAGGCTGCGGCCCTGGCCTGGTGCGCACAGCGAAATATAAAGACCATAGCCACAGTTGTCGAGCAGGCTGGCGAGGCGCACCCTCCGTTCACACACACTTTTACCCATTTCAAACTGCACATTACCCCCGTGCTGGCGCGCTTGTCCGCCAAGCCGCAGCAAGTCCAGCAACCGGGCAGCGTGTGGCTGAGCCTGAGTGATGCGTTGCAGGGCGCAATCCCCACGCCGGTGCGTAAAATGCTGGCGGGGATGAAATATGCCAAAAAAGAGAGCGATACCGTCAGAGCCTGACAGCGGTTGGGTGTGTTACATCCTCGAATGTGCGGATGCCACCCTGTACTGCGGGATTACCAACGGCCTGGAAAAGCGCCTCGCCATGCACAATGCGGGCGAAGGCGCGAAATACACGCGCGGGCGCGCGCCGGTGAAGCTGGTTCATGTAGAGCGCTGCGCGGACAAATCGGCGGCGCTCAAGCGCGAAATGGAAATCAAGGCCATGCCGCGAACGGAGAAGCTGGCGTTGTGCGGGCTCAGGTAGGTGGGAGGCTGGCGGATGCTCGGGCTGACGCGGGCAGGCGAAAGGCGGTAAAATGCGCGCTTTGCAATCACGCCGGACATAACGATAAAAGATGTTGACCTTTCAGCAGATCATCCTGACCTTGCAGGATTTCTGGGACAAGCAGGGCTGCGCGCTATTGCAGCCCTATGACATGGAAGTTGGCGCGGGCACCTCGCATACTG
>JBGPSQ010000093.1:0-10424 GCA_041490205.1 Gallionellaceae bacterium | reverse complement strand
CTTTGCCACCGCCTTCTTCGCCAGCAATCCTGCGGCCAGCAACACGCTGGGGTTGGAGGTGTTGGTGCAGCTCGTAATCGCCGCGATCAGCACGTCGCCATGGCCGATCTCGACCGGGGGCAACATCTCGTCCGCCGATTCGCGGCGTGTGGACGCAGTGGGGTGCTCATCCGCCATGGTCATTTCAGTGCGCATTTTTGCGTCTTGCTGTGAGCCGCCGCCGGAAATGGGGATGCATACCCCGTTGCTGCGATCCGGCATTGCGGTGGTGTAGCGCTTGTTCAGTTCGGCGGCGGGCTTGTTGAAGCCGTTTTCCGCGACTGGTTTGCTGAACAGGGTGTTGAAGGTTTCCTTCATCGCCTTCAATGCCACGCGATCCTGCGGGCGCTTCGGACCTGCCAGCGAAGGCTCGATGCTGGAAAGGTCGAGTTCCACCACGCTGCTGTAATCTATGCTGCCTGCCTGCGGAATGCCGAACAGCCCCTGCGCCTTGAAATAGGCTTCGAAGGCATCCACTTCGTCGGCGGTGCGCCCGGTGTTGCGCATGAAATTGACGGTGACATCGTCCACCGGGAAGAAACCCATGGTCGCGCCGTATTCCGGTGCCATGTTGGCGATGGTCGCGCGGTCGGGCAGGGTGAGGGCAGCAGTGCCTTCGCCGAAAAACTCGACAAATTTGCCCACCACTTTCTGCTTGCGCAGCAATTCGGTAACGGTCAGCACCAGATCGGTTGCCAGCACCCCTTCGCGCAGCTTGCCTTTCAGATGCACGCCGACCACATCCGGCGTCAGGAAATACACCGGCTGCCCCAGCATCCCGGCTTCCGCCTCGATGCCGCCCACGCCCCAGCCAACCACGCCGATGCCGTTAATCATCGTGGTGTGGCTATCGGTGCCGACCAGCGTATCGGGATAAGTCACGCCATCTTTTTGCAGCACGCCGCGCGCCAGATATTCGAGATTGACCTGGTGCACGATGCCGATGCCGGGTGGCACCACCTTGAAGGTATCGAATGCCTGCATACCCCATTTCATGAAGCGGTAGCGCTCGCTATTGCGCGAAAATTCCATTTCCATGTTTAGCCGCAGCGCATCGGGGCGGTTGTAGTAATCAACCTGCACGGAATGGTCCACCACCAGGTTTACGGGCACCAGCGGCTCGATGATCTTGGGATCCTTGCCCATTTTTGCGGCGGCATCGCGCATCGCGGCGAGGTCGGCCAGCAAGGGCACGCCGGTGAAATCCTGCAGCACGATGCGCGCCACCACGAAAGGGATTTCCTCGGTGCGGGCGGCGTTCGGCAGCCAGTTCGTCAGTTGCCGCACATGCTGCTCGGTCACCTTCTTGCCATCGCAATTGCGCAGGACCGATTCCAGCACGATGCGGATGGATACTGGCAAGCGCGATATTTTTCCAACCCCGGCCTTTTCCAGCGCGGGCAGGGAATACAACGTGCCCTGCTTGCCATTGGTAAGATTGAAGGTTTGGCGGCTATTGAATAGATTGTGCGACATGGCTGGCTCCGGAAAAGCGATTACAGAAGGTGTAATTATACGCGGCGTGAGAGCGATTACGCCAACAACGCCGCACTCGCCTTGCTTAACTGCCCCACGTCCAGTGTGGGCAGTTGCAATACCGCAGCCTCCTTGAGCCGCAGGAAATTTGCCGAGGTGGAGCGGCGGTAGGCAGGGTCGTAATGACGCACCAATAAATCTTCAACCAGCGTCTCCCATTTTCCCTCTTCGGCCAGTGTATTCCATTCGGAGATGACCTTGTGCCCGTGCAAATCGGCCAGCGGTGCAAGCCGCTGCGCGAGCAGGGCTGGATCGCGCAGAAAATGCCCATAATCTTCCATCAGCAGCTTGACGCGCGCAGGCACGGGCGCTTCGATCAAAATGCATTCGGCGGCGCGCATGGCTTCGAGCAGGGCATCCGGCACGGCGAGCGAGCCTATCTTCTTGCTTTCCGCCTCGACTAACACCGGGCGCTGGTCATCGAAGCCGCGCAGTGTGTCCCAAACCAGGCTGTCGAACATTTTTTGCGAAGGCTGCGGCTCATCCGGCAGGTTGCCCAGTAGCGAGCCGCGATGCTTTGCCAATTGTTCCAGATCCAGCACCTGCGCACCCTGTTCGTGCAGTGCGGCCAACAGGCGGCTCTTGCCGGAACCGGTCGCTCCACATACCACGCGGAAAGCGAAATTGGCGGGCAAGCGCTGCAATTCGGTAATGACATGGCGGCGATAGGCTTTGTAGCCGCCTTCCAGCCGCGACGTGTTCCAGCCGATTTGAGCCAGGATGTGCGACATCGCCCCGCTGCGTTGCCCGCCGCGCCAGCAATAGACCAGCGGCTTCCAGTTTTTGGGCTTGTCTTTGAACAGGGTTTCCAGGTGACGAGCGATATTGCGCGAGATCAGCGCCGCGCCGCGTTTCTTGGCCTCGAACTGAGAAGCCTGCACATACAGCGTGCCGACCAGTGCGCGCTCCTCGTTATCCAGCACCGGTGAGTTGATCGCGCCCGGGATGTGGTCTTCCGCATACTCGGCGGGTGAACGTACGTCTATAATGTCGTCGTAACCGGAGAGTTGTGCTACGGTTACGTCTTTTGCTTCACGCATAATTTTGAAATGAACCAGGTTTTGAAATGACCCTGCATTTGAAATGACTAATCCTATAAAACTTACTCAATATTCCCACGGCGGCGGCTGCGGCTGCAAGATCGCCCCCTCGGTGCTGGCCGAAATGCTGGCCGCCATGCCGAGGCCGCCATCTTACCCGAACCTGCTGGTCGGCACCGAAAACAGCGACGATGCCGCCGTTTACAAGCTCAACGAATCGCAGGCAATCGTCGTCACCACCGATTTTTTCATGCCCATCGTGGACGATGCTCGCGATTTCGGGCGCATTGCAGCCACCAATGCGCTCTCCGACGTGTATGCCATGGGCGCCACGCCCATTCTTGCGCTCGCCGTGGTCGGCATGCCTATAGACAAATTGCCCTTGGCGACCATACAGGAAATTCTGGCCGGGGGCGCTTCGGTGTGCGACGCCGCGAATATCCCGCTGGCGGGCGGGCACTCGATAGACACGCCGGAGCCGATCTATGGCCTGGCTGCGGTGGGCATCGTTCATCCCGATCACGTCAAGCGCAATGACCGTGCTAAAGACGGGGATGTGCTGATACTCGGCAAACCGCTGGGCGTGGGCGTTCTGAGCGCGGCGCTGAAAAAGGGCAAGCTGAATGACGCAGGCTACCGCCAGATGCTGGAGACCACCACCCAGCTCAACCACGTCGGCATGCGGCTGGCTGCCATGCCGCAAGTGCATGCCATGACCGATGTCACAGGTTTCGCTCTGCTTGGCCACCTGCTGGAAATCTGCCGGGGCTCAAAGCTGGGCGCGGAATTGCGCTTCGGCGACGTGCCCATCCTGTCTTTTGCGCTGGAACTGGCGCAGCAGGGCTATGCCACCGGAGCGGCTGATCGCAACTGGAAAAGCTATGGCGCGGAAGTGGATTTGCCTCAAGGTTTTCCCGAATGGCAGCGCAAGCTTCTGTGCGACCCGCAGACCAGCGGCGGCCTGCTGGTTGCCTGTGCGCCAGAGGCGGCGGATGAGGTGCTGGAATCTTTCCATGCCGCCGGATTTTCAGGGGCGTGTGTCATTGGAAATATCAAGAAAGGCATGCCGCGAATAGGCGTAAAATAAAACGCAGCGTATGCGTCAGGCAGGGGGAGATGTGAAGAAAACCAAAGAGCAGTTATTCGTTGCCGAATGGGTGAATTTGCATGAATCCACGCCGGCAACAATCAGGGATGCCATAAAAGAGGTCGTAGAAAAACACAGGGCCACACTGGCCGACCGGTTTTATGACGCCATGATCCATGACGAGGAAGCGCTGGCGTTCATCGATAGCGAGATGGTCCAGCAAAAATTGCACGCATCCATGCAGCAATGGCTGGTTGATCTTTTTGAGGGCGGCGAGAACGCGGCAGAAATTTTTCGCAAGCAATGCCATGTAGGTGCAGTGCATGCGCGCATCAAGATACCGATCGAACTGGTTTCCTACGGTGCGAGGCTCATCCGCCGGAATATCTCGGAACTGCTGATACATTCTGACCTTGAGCGGCATGACCTGATTGCCGCTGTCATGTATGTCGAGGAGATAATCAACGTCACGCTCGATGCCATGACCACATCCTATGTATTCGATTCCGAAAGGTACGCGCGCTCTGACGAGGCATATAAGCTGTTTGCCTATGGGCAAAACCTGATCGCGGAACGCGAAAAGCAGCGCGCCGCATTGCACGAATGGGCGCACCAGATGCTGATCCGCCATCTCAACGGCGCACAGATGGAGTTGCGCAACAACCTGGGAATGTCGGATTTCGGCATATGGTTTGAGCACAAAGCCTCGGTCATTTTCGAAGAGTCCCCGGAAATCGGGAGAATCAAGCGTTATATCGAGGAAATCGACCAGTTGTTTTCCGGGATGAGCGGCCCGGCAGGCGATCCTGCGGCGCGCATGGCGGCCATCCAGGAAATGGATCACAAGATCGGACAGATAGACTTCCTGCTGGGTGAAATGTTCGAGCAATTCATCCAGATCGAATCGGGGCGCGACACCCTCACACACCTGCTAAACCGCCGTTTCCTGCCCTCAGTGCTGGCGCGCGAAGTGCACATTGCGCGGCAGAACCATACCCAATTCTCCCTGATCATGCTCGACATCGATCATTTCAAGAGCATCAACGACACTTGGGGACATGCCGCGGGAGACATGATTCTGCAGCAATTCGCCGAGATCATATCTTCCTGCGTCCGTGCCGGGGATTTCGTCTTCCGCTTCGGCGGGGAAGAGTTGCTGATCGTGCTGGTCGAAATATCTCCGCAGAAAACCATGGAGGTGGCCGAGCACATCCGCCGCAAAGTCGAGCAAGCGTCGATGAGAGTGGCGGCGACGGACACCACCAAGGTAACCGTCAGCGCCGGGATTGCCTGTTATGACGGTCACCCCGATTTTGAACGGCTGATCAGGGGGGCCGATGCCGCGCTGTACCAGGCTAAGGAATCCGGACGCAATCGCTGCATCGTCGCCCAATTAGGCCAGTAATACACCCCTTGGCGCTTTTTAATCGGCAACTACCGGTGCTGGCGGTGTAGCGCCATTCTTCGGCGTGCGCACCAGCAATAGCAGCGGCAACATCACCACGAAGTTGAGGGTGGCGAACCAGAAGCTGTCGACGTAGGCGGCGTTCTGCGCCTGGTGGAACACGGCGCGCGCGGCAACGGCGATGCCTCTTTCGTCGAGGCCGAGGTGCAGCGGCTGCAGGTAGGCGGACAACGCTTCGTTATACGGATTGATGTAGCCGCGCATAACGCCCCACTGCTGCTGGGTGCTGCGCGAGAGATAGGTGGCGAGGACGGCGATGCCGATCGCGGAGGTGATGGCGCGGATCAGGCTGTAGATGCCGGCCGCTTCTGCGGCGACTGTCTTGGGCAGGGTGGTGAAGGCGAGGGTGGAGATGGGCACGAATATGAGCCCCATGCCCATGCCTTGCAGCACCAGCGGCAGGATCAGGTTGCTCGGGCTGATGACATCGGAGAAGCGCGTCATCAGGAAGTTTCCCGCGATGCTGCACAGAGCACCGACGAGGATGAAGTTGCGCGGCGGAATCTTGCCGGAAAATTTCCCCACGAACATCATGACGAAAAATGAAGCGAGGCCACGCGGCGCCATATATAGTCCGGCCTCAAAGGTCGGATAGCCGAGAAAATTCTGCATGTATATCGATTGCAGCACCATGCCGCCGAAGAAGCCGATGCTGGTGGCAGTCATGACCAGGCTGGCGACGAGGAAGTTTGTATCTTTAAAGATGCGCAGATCGAACAGGGGATGATGCTCGCCGGTGAGTGAATAGACGATGAAAAACGCCAATGAGAGCACGCTGATGATCGCGGCCACGACCAGCAGTTGCGAGCTGAACCAGTCTTCCTGGTTGCCGCGGTCGAGCACCAGCTGCAATGCGCCGATGCCGAGCGCAAGCGTGGCGAAGCCGTACCAATCCATGCGCCTGTCTTTCACGTCGGTATCGTGCACGTGGCGCGCCGCCAGCAGGAAGGCAAGGATGCCGACCGGCAGGTTGATGTAGAAAGTCCAGCGCCAGCTGAAATCTTCGGTGAGCCAGCCGCCCAACGTTGGGCCCATCACGGGCGCGACCATCACGCCCATCGCCCAGATCGCCATGGCCTTGCCGCGCTGCTCGCCGGGGAACACCTGCAGCATGATGGACTGCGACAGCGGCACCAGCGAGGCGCCGAATAATCCTTGCAAGAAGCGGAACAGCACGATCTGGAACAGGGAGGTGGCCATGCCGCACAGCATGGACGTGACGATAAAACCGCCGATGCTCACCAGCAGGAAACGGCGCTGCCCCACGCGGTCGGTAATGTAGCCTGTGAGCGGCATGAGGATGGCCGAACCGATCAGGTAGGAGGTGAGCACCCAGCTGATATTGTCCGGCGTGGCATTGAGTTCGCCCGCCATGTTGGGCAGGGCGACATTGGTGATGGTTGTGTCCAGCACCTGCATGATGGTGGCGGCCATCACGGCGACGGCGGTGAGGATGCGATTGCCGCTCATATTTTAGACCCTGACTATCCTCAGCGGAGATGCACGGTGACCGTCGCCGTCGCGCCGATGCGCAGCGGATGGTCGGCATCGGTCGGGTCGAGCTTGATGCGCACCGGCACGCGCTGGGCAATCTTCACCCAGTTGCCCGTGGCATTCTGCGGCGGCAACAGCGAAAATGCGGTGCCGGTTCCGCCGGAAAGGCTTTCCACCGTGCCCTTGAAGGAATGGCCGGGGTACATGTCAATTTTAATGTCCACTTCCTGTCCGGTAAGGATGCCGGGCAATTCGGTTTCCTTGAAATTGGCGTCGATATGGAAGCTGTTGTCCGCAATCAACGCGAACAGCGGCGCGCCGATTCCCACCATCGAACCGGGCGTAAGGCTCAGGTTGCTGATTTGCCCGTCCATCGTGGCGGTCAGATGGGCATGCTCGAGATCAAGTTTTGCCTGGGCGATTTCGGCCTGCGCACGCAAGACATCCGCGCGTTCCTGCGGTTTGGCCGGCGCGGAAAGCGCCTTGGCAAGCTTGGCGCGCGCCTGTTCCAGAGCGGCCTGCAAGGTATCGACACGGGTCAGGGCGTCATCAGCCCCTTGCTGGGACAGGAAGTGCTGCGCGACCAGTTCCTTGGCGCGTGCATAACTCGCGCGCGCATTGTTCATATCCATGGTGGTCTGCTCGACCTGGGCGCGCATGGCCGCCACTTCGGCGGTATCCTGTCTCGAGTTTTGCATTGCTTGGGCGAGGTTGGCTTCTGCGCGCGCCAGCGCGATACGAAAAGGCTCCGGGTCAATGTCGAACAATGCATCGCCCTTGCGGACATGCTGGTTTTCCTTGACATACACACTGGTGACCCGTCCCGCTACTTGCGCCGCGACCGGGAGCACGTCGGCATTGAGATAGGCGTTTTCGGTGCTGCGGTAGCGCGCATTGTATTGCTGGTAGCCAATGCCAGCCAGCACACCGATGACGAGGATGGCGATGGCGATGGGCTTCTTGTTTTCGGCGATGCGTTTCATGCGATTCCTTCCAGCTTGCTGCGGATTTTCTGTAGCACGTTCAAAGTTGTGTTGATCTCGGCCTTGTCCAGCCCGGACAGGATTTCCTTGCGCAAACCGGCGGCACAGGCCCAGATGCGCTCGACTTCCTTGCGCCCCTCCGGGGAAAGGTGCAAATGCTTCACGCGGCGGTCGGTTTCGCTGGCGCGGCGGTTGAGCAGGCCGTCCTTCTCCATGCGGTCAACCAGCCGTACCAGGGTGGGCGCCTCTATGCCCAGGCGCTCGGCCAGATCGCGGTGGGTGATGGCGTCGTTGAGAGAAATATGCAGCAGCACCATCCAGCGCGAGCGCGAATAGCCCAGCGGACGCAAGCGCCGATCCAGCGCAGTGCGCCAGCTATGCGCCGCGAGGTGCAGCGATTCGGCAAATTGTTCGTCCTGTTCTTTCAAAATGACACGCCTCTTCGGCTAGCTGGCAGGTCGAAGATTATAAGTTAGCATGATAACAGTTAGCAAGCTAACTATTATTCGACGGATCGGCATCCTTGGCAAAGGCAGCAACAGATGCCATTTGCCGCGATAGGCGCTATCATGCAAACAAATGGCCCAGAAGGAGACGAATAAATGCGTTTTCTCGACCGTAACGACGCCGCCGCCAGGCTGGCGGAAAAGCTGGGAATCTATCGCGGCCAGAACCCGCTGGTGCTGGCCATCCCGCGCGGGGCGGTGCCCATGGCCAAGGTCATCGCCGCACAACTGGGGGGCGAGTTGGACGTGGTGCTGGTGCGCAAGCTGCGGGCGCCGGGCAATCCGGAATTCGCCATCGGCTCGATAGATGAAACCGGCTGGGCCTATCTCGCGGAACACGCTTTGCAGTACGCGCAGAATGATTATATCGAGCGCGAGAAGGAAACCCAGATGGAGGTGATGCGCAAGCGCCGCGCGCAATATACGCCGGTGCGCCCGCCGCTGGACCCCGCCGGGCGCATCGTCATCGTGGTGGATGACGGACTGGCGACCGGCTCCACCATGATCGCGGCCCTCCACGCCACCCGCGCCAAAAAGCCGCAAAAGCTGATCTGCGCCGTGCCCGTCGCTCCGCCCGACACGCTGGAAAAGGTCGCGCCCCTGGCCGACGAGACCGTGTGCCTGCACGCCCCGGAAATGTTTTATGCGGTGGGGCAGTTCTATATGGATTTCCCGCAGGTCAGCGATGAACAGGTGATGGAGTTGTTGCAGCACGACTAAGAAGCGTCCTGCAGGGCGGCATTGTTTTTGCAGGTGCGAATGAATTCGTACCTACAACCCCGTCAACGGGGATTTTCGGATTCAGGCGAGCTTCACGCCCTCATTCTTCAGCATGGTCACCAGTTCGATCAGTGGCAGGCCGACCAAAGCGTTGGGGTCGTCGCCTTCCATGCGGCTGATGAGTATGATGCCGAGTCCTTCGGATTTTGCGCTGCCTGCGCAGTCGTAGGGCTGTTCGCGGCGCAGGTAGGATTCGATTTCTTCATCGGTGTATTCGCGGAAACAAACGCGGTTTTCCGCGATTGCGGTTTGTACGTTGCCGGTGCGCGCGTTCAGCAGCGTCAGGGCGGTATAGAAGATGGCGCATTGCCCGCTCAGAGTGCGTAGTTGGCGCACGGCGTTTTCATGGGTATGCGGTTTGCCCAGTTGCATGCCGCCGAGCAGGGCGACCTGGTCTGAGCCGATGATCAGGGCATTGGGGTGTTTGGCGGCCACGGCGCGGGCTTTTTCCACGGAAAGGCGTTTTGAGGTCTGTTGAGCCGTTTCGCCCGGAAGCGGGGTCTCGTCCACGCCGGGGGAGGCGGTCCGGAAAGGCAGTCCCAGGCGTTCCAGCAGGGCCTTGCGGTAAGCGGAGGTGGAGGCAAGGATAAGGGGCGGGGCTGTAATATTCGACTTGGGGCTCAAGGGGCAATCCTTTGTTTTTTTGACAGATGCGTCTGAAATATATATCATGCGCGGCTTATGTTTGCACGGCATTTCATAGACAGCCTGGATTTTGCCCTTAAAAGCCAGGAATTGCGCGGCGACGCGCCCGTGTCGGAGATGCCGAGGCTGCTGGATTTACTGGCTGTGCCGGACGGGCAGGCTGCGCCGGATGGGCAAGTCAGCTATGTTTTGCGCGGCCTGACGGGCAAGGATGGCAAGCCCCTGCTGGAGCTTGCGCTGGAGGGTAGTTGCCAGTTGCGTTGCCAGCGTTGTTTGCAGGGCATGCCCTATGCCATCAAGACGGTTTCCCTCCTGATGCCGGTGCCGGAGAATGAGCTGGAAGGCTTATCAATGGAAGGCGGCGAATTGGAGGAAGAGGACGAGATAGATCGCATCCCGGTCAATCCGCACCTGGATGTGCTGGGCCTGATCGAGGATGAGATTTTGCTTGGGCTGCCGTTGTCGCCCAGGCATGAGTTGGGTGTTTGCGAAGCCGTGGCGGGGAGCGTTTCCGCCAAGGTTAAGGATCAAAAACAGAGTCCGTTTGCGGTTTTGCGCGGATTGAAAAATAAATAGGTTTATTAAGGAGTAGTTATTATGGCCGTTCAGCAGAACAAAAAGTCCCCTTCCAAGCGCGGGATGCATCGCGCGCATGATTTCCTGACCGCCCCGGCGCTGGCCGTGGAGCCTTCCACAGGCGAGGCGCACCTGCGCCACCACGTCAGCCCCAACGGCTACTATCGCGGCAAAAAAGTAACCAAAGCCAAGAGCGAATAAGCTCCTCAGGCAACTTGATTTCAGGGATGCCGGGTTCCAGCATCCCTGATTCATTCCTTCCGAATTTCCCCT
>JBGPSQ010000092.1:0-10429 GCA_041490205.1 Gallionellaceae bacterium | reverse complement strand
CCGCCAGCAGCATGACGGCGAAATTCAGGATCATCCATCCATCCAGGAACGGACGGTTTTCCGGGTATTTTTTTGTCCGGCCCAGTTGGAAAATAATGAAGAAGGCCAGCCACACCGCCTTTCGCCACGCGCTGTTGCCCACCCATCCCGCTTCCCACTCCGACGGAATGCCCACGTCCATGCGGTAATCGCCCATCCTGGAATGATGATGGCCGTGGTATCTGCGGAAAGTCTCCGCGCTCACGCTGACCAGCGGCACATTTGCGAAGATGGCCGCCAGCCGGTTCATCGCCTTTTTCCTGAAAACCAGGTTGTGCGATGTGTCATGGATCAGCGCATAGAGGGACGCCGTGGCATACGCGCCCGCAAAAAAAGCCGCGAGCAGGATGACGAACCAGTGCTGGCCGCGCAGCCACCATGCAGCGCAGAGCTGCGCCGCCACCAGCGCGGCGATCAGCAAAAACGAATTCGGATTGGGGCCGATGAGTTCGCGGATATTCGGGTGCCTTGCGAGCATGGCCTTGCGCCGCGCGATGTGTGGGTCCGGCACGGCCACGCTGTGAAACGATTTCTTCCCGGCTTGCATGAGCATTTACTCTCCTCTCCCCGGCGCGCCAAGCAGCACGGTTCTCCTGGTTTTTGCCGACCTTGCCACCGCCGATGCGATCTGCACATCCTCCATGCCCTGCGCGGGCAGGTTCTGCAACAGGTTGCGCCCGCCGCATGCGGCCTGTATGAATGCATCCGCCTGTACCCGGAACGGATCGGGCGCGTGCTCGAATTTAATGTGCCTGGTCTTGTTCGAGCGCGCGTAATGGATCAGCTCGCCGCCCCCGAATTCCCCCGGATGCAATTCCAGCGCGCCGCCCGTGCCATGGATGTACAGCTTCCAGTCCGGCGCTTGCGCGTGCTTGATATAACTCGCCAGCAAATTGCAGGGCATGTTATTGCCATACTCAAGAACGGCGGCACAGGTGACTTCATCCACCATGCCCGGCCTTTGCTCGCCCTTTGCGTTCGCGTGCGCCTTGACGCTGCGCGGCATCCCGAATATCCAGGTGAGCGGATTGAGAAATGCATAGGTCATGTGCGTAATGGGCATGCCGCCGCTTTCCGCCTGCGAGTAATACCAGGAATCCGCATTCGCCCCCCAGCAGGCGATGGCCTGCACCGCGCATGGCTCGCCGATTTCTCCCGCTTGAATCATGTGCCGGGCCTGCTTCCAGACCTCCTTATAGCGCGCCTCGAACCCACTCTCGACAACCAGGTTGCGCTCCCGCGCCAGGCGCAGGATGCGCCCCGCCTCGCGCACGGTGGCCGCCATGCAGCTCCCGATGAGCACATGCTTGTCTTGCGCCAGCGCCCAGCTCACGATTTCGCCCTGCGCATGATGGGGCGTTTCGACCAGAATGGCATCCGGCTGGCAGCGCGCAAGCGCCTTGTAATCCGCCGTGCTGAAATCGCAGCCCCACTCTTGCGCAAACTGCCTCGCCCGCTCCTCGCTCCGCGATGCCACGCCAACCAGTTGCGCCTTGCCCGTCTCCAGGAACGCGCGCACCCGCATGCGCGCCATCATGCCCGTGCCCGCCACCGCCAGTCTGAGCCTGGCCTTCAATCTGCCCTCCCTTTGCGGAACAGCCCGGGCGGGATCAGCTCGCGCTCCACGCTGCCGAGCGCCGCCAGGAAAACCAGCGCGATCACGGCAACAATCTTGATCCCCGCGCCAGCATCCGGATGCTGCGCCAGTATCACGGCATTGGAAGCGAACAATACGGCCAGCGCGATTGCCGCAGGAATTCTGTTCCGGACCATGCGCGAAACATAAATGAATTTCACGGGCAGGAAATGCAGAATGATGACGCCCACGGTAATGGCAAGATTGGCCCACTGCCCCAGGTCGAGAATGAACAGGTAATAAATAACGAGGTTCCACCAGGCCGGAAATCCGAGAAAATGGAGATCCTGCGTAACTTGCGCCTTATTCCCATAGTGGTAGAGCGAAGCATAGAGAATAGCCGCCACGCACGGGAAGAGCACGGGCTGCGGCACCATTTTCATCTGGTAGAAAATCACGCAGGGAATGATGACGAAATTCGCAAAATCCACCACGAAGTCGATCATGTGCCCGTCGATCCTGGGCAACACCTCGGTCACGCGCGCCTTGCGCGCAATGGTTCCATCAATGCCGTCTATCGCGACGGTCAAAAGCAGCCAGAAAATGGTTTCATAGGGCTTGGCGAGATAGGCCGATTCCAGCGCCTTGAACCCGACTATCATGCCCGTGGCCGTGAAGATATGCGCCCCCCAGGCAAACAACCTGCTTGCGAGGCCGAATGGTTCGCTCATATTGCCCGCCTCCACTCAGCGTTGCGCGGAAGTCAGCTCTACCGCCACCTCGCTCCAGGGTCTCTTGTGCAAATCGAAATATTCTTCCGGGCCATATACCTTTTCGTGCGGATCAAACACCCATCCGTTCTGTTGCCGGACGTCCGCTCCGCCCGATTGCATGGATACGTGTATCGCGCCGGGATCGCCGGGAAAGTTTTGCCAGAACAATTTTTTGCATTCCACCGGGTCTTTTTCCTTCGGCCAGTGGTGTATGGTCGGATGCTGGATGATGGTATGCTCGTTCTGCCACAGCCCGCGCGCCAACTCGGCCTTGGCGCTGCGGTCGGAGTATTCCAGCAGGGGCGTCACCGGCTCCACCCCGAAGGCCGTGATGGCCGCATTGAACGCCAGCTCATCGCAGATGTCGTTGGGCCAGTAAACATAGGCATCCTTGGGAAGGTTGCCCATGTCCCATTTTTCCATGATGTTCACCCACGCGGCCAGCCATGGCAGGCACGTCTCGTCCGCCATCACGGTGCCGGTGTTGTACTTGATCCAGAAATGCTGCCGCGGGTTCCTGATGGAAACGAGTGGCGCTTTCCAGTGCGCGGGAAGCGGCTTTACTATCCTGCATTCCACATCCAGGAATAACACCGTGCCGAAATCCTGCACCCCCCGCTGGATAATGCGCGGATGATTGCACCATGCAGAGATGAGCGATGGAAAGTCCCGCTCGATCTCATATAAGTGGAAAGGGTATCCCAACCTTTTGCAATCAGCCTCCAATCCTTTTGCCAGTGATTTATAGGCCTTGTTGGACCAACTGATTACTGTAAATTTCCGCTGATTCATTATTTTCGTTTTCCCCGCGATCTGTTTTAATTTGTGTGGCTGTCGCACAAGCACAAGGTGCAAACCGGCGATTCGCGATTTGAGTTTAAAGCAGCCCGCAAGTCAACTATCTTCCTAGATAGTTACTTTCTTTCAATAAAAAGTACATAATGGAATGTTTTCCAGTTGCAGCTCAGAAAAAGGGGCTCCGGCAAAACGCATGGCGCCCCTTGGCCGGTGCGAACCCATTCGCACCGGCATGAGGTCTTGGGTCTTGGTTCTTGGGCACTGGTACGGCGCGCCGCCAGCAGTTGGCGACTACAGCCTATACCTTACTTGACCTGATTGTTCCAGCTTGTATAATTTTCGTAGCCACTTTGTTCTGAAGTAAGCGTTACCGGCGGCGCGGCGGTTGCCGGGTTGGCATCAGCCTGTATCTTGCAGTGGCAAACGCTGAACCATGCACACTGCGTGGTAGCCAGCCTCCCCAATCGCCCACCGGCGTCCTCTCGTTGAATGTGTTGGAGAACAATCTTCTATCCGGAAGGTTTGTTCTATATCAACCCATCCACCCCGTAAACAAAATGGCGTTCGCAATTCGATAGCGGTCATTTCAGCCGATTGACCCGATCGACAAAAAAGGAGAACAACCATGAAAGCCAAAATTTTTGTTCCGGTCATTGCCGCACTGCTGCTTGCATGGGGTAGCGCACTTGCCGCCGATGGTAAGGTCACCATCACTTCCGTGTCCCCGGAAAATCCCTACGACAAGGACAAGATCATGCTGAAGTACGAGGCGGACCCCGGCACTAACGGCGACCACCTGCATCTCAACGTGGACGGGAAGCGCGTGGACGTGATCCACCAGCTCAAGGGGACTGCCACGGTCGATCCACTGCCCTCCGGCAAGCACCACATCTGCCTTGCGGTAAATACCAAGGGGCATACCCCGACCGGCGTGGAGAGCTGCGTTGACGTCACCGTGTGGTAGCGGGCGGCGGCGCTTGCAGGCGGTAACATTGGGCCATGCCCTGTGAACCCCATGGATGATTTGGATCGGATGGATCAAGTCATGTGAGCACACATCTCCCCCAAAAGCGCCTATAGTGCGAATATGCGCCCCCTATCCGTTATGCGCGTCCTGTTGCTCGGCCTGTTGCTGGCTGGCTGGCAGGGCGTTGCGGTTGCGGATGCGCCCCTGGTGATCGTGCTCAACGTCGACGGGGCCATCAGCCCGGGATCGGCGGACTATGTGGTGCGCGGCCTGAAATCCGCCGCCGAGGAACACGCCCAACTGGTTATTTTGAAAATGGACACGCCGGGCGGTCTCGACACCTCCATGCGCCAGATCATCAAGCAGATCATCGCTTCACCCGTTCCCCTTGTTTCTTTCGTCGCACCCGATGGCGCGCGCGCCGCGAGTGCGGGCACTTATATCCTCTACGCCAGCCACATCGCAGCGATGGCCCCGGCCACCAATCTGGGCGCGGCCACGCCGGTGATGATAGGCGTGGGCGGTCCGCAGGAACCTGATAACCAACCGCAGAAAGACTTGAAGGACGGCACGCAAGACAAGAATAAGGGTACAAATCCGGCAGTCCCGGTGTTGCCCCTGCCCGGCAGCGCGATGGAGCGCAAACAGATCAATGATGCCTCTGCCTATATCCGCAGCCTGGCGCAGATGCGCGGCCGCAACGCCGAATGGGGCGAGCAGGCAGTGCGCCAGGCGGTGAGCCTGACGGCGGCCGAGGCCCTGAAGCTGAAGGTGATAGACCTGGTCGCTATCGATGTGCCCGACCTGCTGCGGCAACTGGAGGGGCGCCGGGTGAATGTGCTGGGAGTGGAGCGCACGCTGAACCTGGCCGGAGCGAACGTCGTCACGCTTGAGCCGGATTGGCGCAGCCGCTTGCTTGCCGTGATCGCCGATCCCGGCATTGCTTACCTGCTGATGCTGGCGGGCATTTTTGGCTTGTTCTTCGAGTTTTCCAATCCGGGCTTCGTGCTGCCGGGCGTGACCGGCGCGATTTGCCTGCTGCTGGCGCTGTTCGCTTTCCAGGTGCTGCCCATCAACTATGCCGGGGCGGGCCTCATCCTGCTGGGCATCGGCTTCATGACCGCCGAGGTGTTCATCCCCGGCTTCGGCGTGCTCGGAATCGGCGGCATCGCCGCTTTCGTACTCGGCTCAGTGATGCTGATCGACACCGGCATACCGGGCTACGGCATTTCATGGACTGTCATTGCGCCGGTTACCCTGGTGACCGCTCTGTTCATTTTCTTCGCCGCCGGTATGGCGCTGAAGGCGCGAAAACGCGCCGTGGTGAGCGGCGGCGAGGAAATGATCGGGCTTGTTGGAGAAGTGCTGGAAGATTTCGACGGCAAGAACGGCTTGGCGCAAATGCATGGTGAAACCTGGCGTATCAGGAGCAGGCAGCCGTTGCACAAAGGCCAGAAGGTCAAGGTTGTGCGCATGGATGGGCTGGTACTTGAAGTTGAGGAAGTTGGAAATGAAAAGCCATAAAACCTTCACCACAGAGACACAGAGAAGGTCAAAATCAAATAACCAATCACTGAGAAGTATAACAAGTGATTTGGTTCCTGGTTTTCTCTGTGCCTCTGTGGTGAGATTTAGATTTTGACTTTCTAGTTAATACGTCGATATAAGGAGAAGAACATGATCTGGGATTTTGGTTTCAGTTTTGGAATCGTCTTCGTGGCAATCGTCTTCCTGCTCTCCTACAGCCTGCGGATTTTCCGCGAGTACGAGCGCGGGGTGGTCTTCTCACTTGGGCGTTTCTGGAAGGTGAAAGGTCCGGGGCTGGTCGTCATCATCCCCGGCATTCAGCAGGTGGTGCGCGTGGACCTGCGCACGGTGGTGCTGGAAGTACCGACCCAGGATGTGATCTCGCGCGACAACGTGTCGGTGAAGGTCAGCGCCGTGGTGTATCTGCGGGTGATCGACCCCCAGAAGGCGATCATCCAGGTGGTGGACTATCTTAACGCCACCAGCCAGTTGGCGCAGACCATGCTGCGCTCGGTGCTGGGCAAGCACCAGTTGGACGATATGCTGGCGGAGCGGGAAAAGCTCAATAACGACATCCGCGAAGCGCTGGATACGCAGACCGACGCATGGGGAATCAAGGTCGCCAACGTCGAGATCAAGCAAGTGGACCTCACCGAATCCATGATCCGGGCGATCGCCCGGCAGGCAGAGGCGGAACGCGAGCGGCGCGCAAAAGTCATCCATGCCGAGGGAGAATTGCAGGCTTCGGAGAAATTATTCCAGGCGGCAAAAATCCTGTCGCAGGAACCGCAGGCCATCCAGTTGCGCTACCTGGAAACGCTGACCGTGATCGGCGCGGACAAGAACACAACCATCGTGTTCCCCCTGCCGATGGACCTTATTTCGTCCTTCCTGGCGAAGCCGAAATAAGGACGGACGCTGGAATGCCCTGTATCGCCCCCGCATGGGGCCGGGAACGATCAGAGCCGGGCAGGTGAGAATTTTGGGTGGAAAATCACGCGATTTGTGATTAAATACCGGTGGTTTTTCAACCCAAAAGGAGATGTAAATGCACAAGTATCTACTCGCAGCCTGTCTGGCAGCTTTCTCGATGCAAGCCATGGCTTCTTGCGACAAACTGAAAGAAGAGATCGATGCCAAGCTGCAAGCCAAGGGCATCAAATCCTACACCCTGGAGATCGTGCCTGTCGCACCGGCAGCTTCCGCAGCACCAGCCGCCGCGGCTGCCGCATCCTCCGCAGCAGCAACTTCGGCTGCGGCAAAACCGGCTGCTGCAGCAGCTCCCGGAAAAGTTGTCGGCAACTGCGATGGCGGCACCAAGCAGATCATCTATCACCGCGGTTGATCACTCGCGCGGGATGCGGCCCCAACCTGCCCCATCCCGCCGCGCTGGTTTCGGGGCAACCCGATACCCGTTGTAAATCCGGAGTCATGTGCATGCCCAAGCCCAACGAATCGCGCAACCTGGTCGAATCGAGAAACCTGGTCGAATCAAAAAACCTGGGGGTGTCGATAGCGTGCAGCCTGGCGCAGGCATATGACCTCCTCTCGATTCCGGAAAATTTCCCGAAATGGGCTTCCGGGCTGGCTGGCTCGCTGCGCAAGATTGACGGGGAGTGGGTGGCCGAAACTCCCGAGGGTGCCATGAAAGTCCGCTTCTCGGAACGTAACGATTTCGGGGTGCTCGACCACTGGGTGTATCCCCAACCCGATGTCCAGATATATATCCCTCTACGTGTGGTCGCGAATGGCAGCGGCTGCGAACTGATCTTGACGCTGTTTCGCCAGCCGGACATGATAGATGAGAAATTCGCCGCGGATGCGGAGTGGGTGATGCGTGATCTTGCCGCAGCGAAAGAACTGCTGGAAAGCAGATCAGCCCGGTAGGTGCAACGAGGCCCCGCAGAGATCAACTCTGCGGGGCCTCAGCCTTCCACGCTTTCAGGCCGGACGCTATCGGGGCACTCGATAGTTGTCCTGCGTCATGATGTCTACGCCGCAAGGCAGGTTTTCAAGCCAACCGAGGAATTCGTTCACCATCTTCTTGCCGCGCATCGCACGACCATGCTGGGGAACGATGCTTTCGACATCCATCTGGCGCACCATGTGCACCCAGAAGCGCAAAATCTTGTTGGAGATCATGTAGCGCTTGTGGAAACCTTCCATCAGGGGGATGTGCGCCTTGAAGTCTTCCACCGGGACGTCGGCCTCGTCATGTTTGACGATGGAAGCGCCCAGGTCACCGGAAAACAGTATCTTGCTCACCGGGTCGTAGAACTGGAAATTGCCTTCGGAGTGCATGAAGTGCGCGGGAATGGCCTGGATAACGGTTTCGCCCAGCGGAATGATCATGCCCTCGTCGGGGATGCCGTCAACGCGGCCTTCGGCATTGCCCACGCTGCAGAAGTGGGGGACGAAACGCGTCCACAGCTTGGAGATCAGCACTTTACAGTCGGTGTGGATCATCCACTTGTTGACCGAGGCGATGATGTCCGGGTCTGCGTGTGAGGCCAGGATGTAGTCCAGCTTCTTGGGCGAGAAGTAGTTGTGCATTTCCATCAACAGGCCGTTGTAGGTCATGTTGCCGCCCGGGTCCAGCAGCGCGCCGTGGCCGTTGTCCACGATCAGGAACTGGTTGGCTTGCACGGCGGCCCCCATGGAATCATCCACCAGGTCGTCGAACATCAAGCACAGGTGCTTGCCGTTGTTGAACAGCTCTATTGCCATCTTGTTTCTCCCCCGATACTGTAAGTAATTAAGTACCTGCGTGCCACCCGCAGTTTGTTAACCCTACACTAATAACCCCGCACTTATAACCGTTTCTGGTTGTTTTCCGGCTTTTAGAGCTTATGATAATAAACGCCCCGGGCGAAAATAGCCACTATCCGCATAAAAAATTTCCCGGGCGCTTTCTTCCGACCAGCCGGGCACGCCCAGGAGGGGCACAGGCGTTAATTTTCTGGGACTTAGCGCCTCGGGAGTATCCCCCTCCCCCGCCAGGTAGCGCGCCAGCGCCTCGTCCAGATGGGCGAGGCGCCGGGCAAGCGGCCACCCGAAAAAACCGCTTTCCACGGTCAGGATCAGGCCCTGCCCTGTCATGCCGATATAGGGCCGCAAAGCCTTTTCGTACAGCCCATGGCCGTACAGATAAAACCCCATGGCGCCCGCCAGCCGTTCGCGGTTATGCCAGAACAGCTCTTTCCAATGAAAATCCCGCAGCAGCCCGGCCAGTTCCGCGTCGGCACAGGGCACCAGCACGCCCGATTCATCCAGCAGGGTCAGCATGTCGCGCCCCGGCCCCCGCTGGCTGGTTGCTTCACCCGGTTGTTTTTGGCCTTCGGGGGCGGTGAGGCTGCGGTAATGGCACGTGTTGATGGCGGCCTTGGAATGGGGAAAAACCAGCCACACCAGCGCGTTGAACAGGTCATGCCAGTTGTTTTCGCGCGTCTGCACCTCGCCCCGCAGGTAGCAGCGCGGCTCGTATTGCCCCTCGAACGGCAGCTTGCCCGTTTCCTGCGCCACAAAGCGCAGCGGCTTGCCGCTGTGCACCGCAATCGGCGGCTGCAGTCCGGCGAGCAGGGCATTGTATTCCGCCAGCCCCGGAAAGCGCGCCGCATCCATGCGCGCAAGCCATGCATGCAGCGGCGCGAACAGGGGCGATTGCAGCATGGCTGCGGGGTTCCATTCGGCAGGCGGCACTTGCTTCATTCAGCGGGTACAGCCCTAGTCGCGCGGGGTATCGCCGTCGCGCTTTTCAGCATCGGACGCAGCGGGCACTTGCCCGTCCACCAGGTCGATCGCTTTCGCGGTGGCCATCTGGCGCAATGCGAGGATTTTGCCGAGTGACACCACCAGCAGCGCACCCACGGCGGAAGGCAGCCAGTGCCAGGCTTCCGGCAAATGCTCCAGCCAATGCTTGGCGGCCTCGTCGGCCAGCAGCATTTCGCCCGCGACATAGCCCAGCAGTGCGCCGCCGAGATAGATGACGACGGGAAAGCGGTCCAGCACTTTCAGCACCAATTGGCTGCTCCAGGCCACCAGCGGGATGCTCACGACAAGACCGAATGCCAGCAACAGCACGTTGCCGTGCGCCGCCGCGGCCACGCCCAGCACGTTGTCCAGGCTCATGATGAAGTCGGCGATCAGGATGGTGCGCACCGCGCCCCACAGGCGCGTGGCTGCCTTCACGCTATCGTCACTGTGCTCTTCATCCGGCAGGATGAGCTTGACGCCTATCCACATCAGCATGACCGCACCCGCCACCTTGAGGTAAGGCAGGGAAAGCAGGTTCACCGCGAAAAAAGTAAGCGTGATGCGCAGGGCGATCGCGCCCAGCACGCCGTAGAAGATGCCCTTCTTGCGCTGCGCATCCGGCAGGCTGCGGCAGGCCAGGGCGATCACCACGGCATTGTCGCCGCTGAGCATGATGTCGATGACGATGATCTTGAGCACGTCCAGCCAGAACGGGCCGGAGTTCAGCATTTGCAGCACTTCGGACATCAGCTAGCCTTTCAAAACCTTCTGCATCAACCTACCCATCTCCGCCGGATTGCGCGTGATGTGTATGCCGCATTCCTCCATCACCGCCAGCTTGGCATCCGCCCCGCCCTGGCCGCCGGAGATGATTGCGCCCGCGTGGCCCATGCGCTTGCCGGGGGGCGCGGTGACGCCCGCGATGAAGCCGACCACGGGCTTCTTCATGTTGTCCTTGATCCAGCGCGCGCATTCTTCCTCGTCGCTGCCGCCGAT
>JBGPSQ010000091.1:0-10462 GCA_041490205.1 Gallionellaceae bacterium | reverse complement strand
CCGCCGATATAAGCCAGCGCCGCGCGGTGTTCCGGGTCGAGCAATGATGCGATCAGCGCGGCGGCAATCGGCGCGAGGAACACGGGAATGCCGATCCCGATGCCGGGAATGGGCCTGCTGAATTTGCCCGCAACCAGCGCAACCACACCCACGGCGGCGAGGATGTGCAAAATATTGAGCGGATTGTGCGCCACCAGATAAAGCGAAAAGACCGCGGGCACCAGCGCCCCGCCCACATTCACCGTGACCAAAATCTTGCCGGTGTAGGGCGGCAATTTGAAGAACGGCAGCTTCTCGAATTCCGGCGGAATTTGCGGCCGGGGCGCATCGGGGTCGGCATCCAGCGTGAGCAACGGCAGGTTGACCATGCTCCCGAACAGCGTGCACACCAGCAGCAGATAAGCCGATTCCGGCGCGATGCCCAGCTTGTCGAATGCAATGCTGATCAGCCCGACCTGCACGATGCCGATCACGAAAGCGATGGCAAGGACGAAAATCAGCAGGCGGAGCGGGGAGGGGTTCATAGCGGTGTAGTCACTCCAATGGGCAACGTACCAACATGCGAACAATATCCCTGCGGTGACACAACGTCAAACACGGCTTTCTGTTTATGAAATGTCAGGTTGTATTTTCAGCCCGCTGACGGAACGCTTGCGGTTCCACCAGCAAGGGGGCATCCGCCCTGCTGCTCAAACAATCATTTCGCTGATTTGCCCCCAGCCGCTCCCGTAAATTCTTTCCACTGCTCACTCGTCGTCCGCGTCATCTCCGCCGCCGCATCCTGCATGTCCTTCACCCAATCGCTGCGCTGCGCGTAGGCAATAAGCTCGTCGGCGCTGGCGGAGCCGGATCGCCCGGAGGCGCGCAGTTGGTCCCAGGCGAGGATGTGGCCCATGGTGGATGCCACTTCCTTGAGCCTTTCAAGCTTCTTGCCCCATTCGCCGATGGCGACGCGGTCTTCCGAGGCTTGCAGGCCTTTCAATATGCAGGATAGGCCATCGAGTTTCACCGGCTGGAGGAAGGCGTGGTCTATGGACTGCATGCGCTTCTGGACGGTGACGACCCGGCTGGCTTCGTTTTCCCATTTCGGTTGCTTGATGCCCAGGCGCGCCAGGTGCGGGGCCATGGCCGAGGGCTTGGCTTCCTTGATGTCGAGCAGGTAGTTGCCGTCGGGCGAGCCTTTGCCTTCGACCAATACCACGAAGCGCGTCACGCCCAGGCTGCCGGTTCCCGCGATGCGGCAGGCGATGTCGCGCACCTTGTAAAATTCGGGGACGGGCTGGGCGGCGGCGAAGTTGTCCATGAAGCCGGTGACGAGCTTCTTCTGGGCATCGGTGGCGGGCAGGGCTTTCACGCCATCGGCGATCAGCACGCGATGGTAGTTTTTGCGCACTGTGCGCTTGTCGAGGAAGGCGGAGCGGTCGCGTTCCTGCAGCGCGGTGAGCAGATCTTTCACCAGGCCGTGGGAAGTTTCGCGCTCCACCCACAGCGGCTTGCCGCCGATGAGTGCGTTGCGGTAGGAGTCGATGCAGGTCTGGCTTACGGCCAGCGCTTCGGCGCGGGTGGCGTTGAGATCATTCGCGCCGCACTGGATGATGGTGAGCAGGCGGATGATGTCCCAGGTGCAGGGCGCGAGTGCTGCTTCATCGTAGTCGTTGATGTCGAAATACACCTGGCGGTTGTCGCCCTTGTAGCTGCCGTAGTTTTCAAAGTGCAGGTCGCCGCAGCACCAGGCCAGGGGCGCATCGCGGAACAGCGGCGCATCGGGCAGGGCTTCGTAAAAAAGGTGGCACGCGCCGCGCAGGAAGATGAAAGGACTTTGCGCCATCTTGGCGTATTTCATTTTCAGGCGCGCGGGGTCGCGGTTGGCGTTGTTGTTGTCTATCGCCGTTTTGAGGTCAGGTGTGCTCATGAGATTTTCCCGAGGGTGGTCTGGGCGACAATATACACCTTGGGCAACCTAAATTCATGATGTAGCCACCTGTAGGTGCGAATTCATTCGCACAGCATTTTTGCCTGCTCACATTTATGTAATCTCGCCTGATTGTGCGAATGAATTCGCACCTACAGGTGTTTTTCCTGAGATGCGGCGGGATGCCATGCCAGTATGGCGGCTGTGATAAACTCTTGAAAATTATCCATGCGGGATGGCTCCATGTCAGGCAATACTTTCGGCACTCTGTTCACGGTTACTTCGTTCGGCGAATCGCACGGCGCGGCCATCGGCTGCGTGGTGGATGGCTGCCCGCCGGGCATGGCGCTTTCCGAGGGTGACATCCAGGATGATCTCGACCGGCGCAAGCCCGGCACTTCGCGCCATGTGACGCAAAGGCGCGAATCGGACACGGTGGAAATTTTGTCGGGCGTTTTCGAAGGCAAGACCACCGGCACGCCGATTGCGCTTTTGATCCGCAACGAAGACCAGCGCAGCAAGGATTACGGAACCATCGCCGAGACCTTCCGCCCCGGCCACGCGGACTACACCTATTGGCAGAAATATGGCATCCGCGATTATCGCGGCGGCGGGCGCGCTTCTGCGCGCGAGACGGCGGCGCGCGTGGCGGCGGGAGCCATCGCCAAGAAATGGCTGAGCGAAAAATATGGCGTGGTGGTGCGCGGCTATCTCGAACAGATCGGCGAGATCGTGGTGCCGTTCAAGCATTGGGCGGAAGTGAGCGCCGAGGGCAACAGCTTTTTCGTGGCCGATGCGAGCTATGTTCCCCGCCTGGAAGAATACATGGATACGCTGCGCAAGTCGGGCGATTCCATCGGTGCAAGGCTCGCGGTGGTGGCGCAAAACGTGCCGGTGGGCTTGGGCGAGCCGGTGTTCGACCGGCTGGATGCCGACATCGCACACGCGCTGATGGGCATCAATGCCGTGAAGGGCGTGGAGATCGGCGCGGGGTTTGCCTGCGTTACGCAAAAAGGCAGCGAGCACGGCGACGAGCTGACGCCGGATGGGTTTCTGACGAACAACGCAGGCGGAATACTCGGCGGCATTTCCACCGGGCAGGATATTGTGGCCCGATATGCCATCAAACCCACCTCCAGCATCCGCCTGCCGCGCCGCTCCATCAACAAGGCGGGCGAGCCGGTGATGGTTTCCACCGAGGGCCGTCACGACCCCTGCGTCGGCATCCGCGCCACCCCCATCGCCGAGGCCATGCTGGCGCTGGTGTTGATGGATCATGCATTGCGGCACCGCGCGCAGAATGCGGATGTGGTGTGCGGGACGCCAAAGATACGTTAGTTTCTTAGGCCGGGTTAGCGTAGCGTAACCCGATATTTGCGTACGCCCATTCCTCCGTCGGGTTACGGCCTTCATCCTGGCCCGACCCGTAAAACCGCCCCCGCGTTTCCCGTTTTCCCAGAGCCGCGCAGCGGCGAGTCCCCTTTCATTATTGCGCAGCAACCCGCCGATATAGCAGGCGTAGGCCGGGCTTCGCCCGGCATGGTGGATGAAACCGGCCCTGCAAAATTCAAATTGGTGGATACGCGCTTGGCGCTTTATCCACCCTTGTATCTACATAACTTCGCCCGACCGTTCCCCTCCCCCTTGCAGGGGGAGGGCTAGGGTGGGGGTAGAATCCATGCATGAATGCAGCCCATGGTTTGCACCCCCATCCCCACCTTCCACCCGCAAGGGGTACGCAGTGGTTGTAAGGGGCTAAAGCCCCAACAATGCACGCAGCCCCCTGAACGGGGGGAGGAGCGCCGTGGGCCGGGCTTTGCCCGACATGGCGGGCAAAGCCCGCCCTACAAAACTGCACCGTCAAATTTCCGTCGGGTGCTCATTTCACTTCTCGCCGCAAGCCCTTACACTATAAAACGGAGTGGTGTAGATCGCCCATGAGCTGTGTCAGCGCCATTTTTCTTAATTAAACAAGGGAGTAGTCATGAAACACCATGCAATTGACTCAAAATCTGACCAAAATTTTCCCTGCGCGCAGGAGCCAGCGTTCCTGAAACGCCGCATAAATGGGTATTACCGAAACCGGGTTCAGGATACTTGGGGTGGAGGACACATTATGCGGGGAAAAAAGCCGGGAAATAATTCCATTCAATTGAGCAGCAACGATTATTTGTCATTGGCAAAACATCCTGAAATTTTGCAGGCCACAGCCGAAAGCATACTTCGAGAAGGCGGCGGATTGTTGATGTCCGGAATATTCCTGCATGGCGAGAATCCCATTCTGGCGCTGGAACAAAAGCTGGCGGCCTTCATGCAGGCGAATGGCGGGGTGCTGTGCCAATCGGGGTTCAGTGCGAATACGGGCCTGATTCAATCCATTGCCGACGAGCAGACGCCGGTATACGTTGATATGCTGGCTCATATGTCACTGTGGGAAGGGATTCGTAGCGCGGGCGCGCCTGCGGTCATGTTCTACCATAATGACCCAGACCATTTGGAAAGGCAGGTGCTGAAGCACGGCCCCGGCGTGATCGTGGTGGATTCGGTTTACAGCACCAACGGGAGCGTCTGTCCCCTGAATGAAATTGTGGAAATAGGCACGGCCCACGGCTGTGTGCTGGTGGTGGACGAGTCACACTCCCTCGGTACGCATGGCAGCCGCGGAGAAGGGCTGGTTGCTTCAATGGGGCTGGCAGACCGCGTTCATTTCCGCACCGCGAGCCTCGCCAAGGCTTTTGCCGGGCGCGCGGGGTTCATCGCGTGTTCCGAATGGTTTAGTGATTATTTCAAGTTTGAGTCGACCCCGGCCATTTTCAGTTCGACCTTGCTGCCCCATGAGGTCGCCGGGCTTGATGCCACACTCGATGTAATCAGATCGGAAGGCTGGCGCCGCGACAAGTTGCATGCCAACTCGAAGTACTTGAGGCTTGCCATTGAGGAGATGGGCTACAACCTCAATGACAGTGAGGCGCAAATCATTTCCCTGGAGTCGGGCACCGAGCAACAAACGATAGTTTTGAGGGAGGCGCTGGAAGCTCGCGGGATTTTCGGCTCGATCTTTTGTGCGCCTGCTACCGCAAAAAACCGGGCGTTGATGCGCTTCTCAATAAACTGTGCGCTCACAGAGGATGAGTTGAACCGGATCATTCGGGTGTGCCATGCCATTCGGGATGAGGTTGGTTTGGTGAACTGGCCATCATCGCGCCGCAAGCATGGCGCGAAACCAGCGCCTGCCGTGCGTCACGCCACAATGGATAATCTCATGGAAATAGCTTGATCGCGAGAATAAACCTGGAGGACGGCAACCGGGGCCTTTTCGGCATGGCCCTAGGAGCCGTACCCCCTCCTTTGCACGTCCAGCACATCCAGAAATGAGTTGTAGGGAAGAATGTGATTCGTTTTGAATGGCTGCGGGTTCTTTACCAGCGCATAATAAAGCCACTGCTCGCCCTTGAATTCGGTGGCCGGGTAAAGAAAGGGGCGCCAAGCGGATAAATCCTGGCGGTAATATCCTCCGGTCTTCCAGAAATAGGGCACCACCTCGTTGCTTTTCAGGATATCCAGCAATTCCTGCGGCGCGCCTTCCTCGCAGGCAATTTCATATTGGCTTCGCAAGCCCTCCTCGTTCGAAACGATCAACAGGGTTGTGGCGCCGTCCGCGTCAAGCATCAACATGCCATCGGGTTCGCTGCAAAGGTAGAATTCGACGACCTGGAGTTTCTCGCAAATCTCGGCAAACTTCTGCGCGAACAGGGTGTCGCGCAGGAAAGCATGTTTGCCGATGGCCAGCGCGTCGGCAAGCATGCGCTCGGTTTGGGTGAAATACACGCGCTGCAATTCGTGTATCGCCTGATTCAGCGTGTTGATGACCTGCTGGTCCTGTTTCAGGATGAAGCGGTCAATGATGCCCTGGTTGAAGGCATGAACCGCGATCTTCTCGTCGGCCTTGCCGGTCAGCAGCACTTTCTTGACGGCGGGATTTTTTATGCGCATGCAAAATTCGAGGCCGTCTATGCTGGGCATATCGTAGTCCACAACCGCCACGGAAATCTGCTCGAAACGAAATTCGTTGTAAACCTCACGGTGCACCTTGTCCAGGTTAACATCGATCACATGGTGGCTCAGGGGCATGTCCTCGGTATCATGGTAGCGGGAGAAAATCCGTTCCACCAGAGTGGGGCGGCTGTTGGTTCCATTTAGCGCAGCAAGTGCGTGGATAGGCGAATCGAAAAGCTGGAAAGCGAGGCTTGAATCAAGCTGCAGGCTCAGGTTTTGCAGGTAATCCGTGCTGTCGTCAACGAAAATGACGGTCGTGGGGAAAAAGAAAGGAGGTATCTGGCTATGTTTCATGGCCTGGTTCCGGCAATGCTTGGGAATGTCATCACGAATTCGGTATAGTCGCCCTCTTGCGAATCGCACCGGATGGAGCCCCCAAATGACTCCATCACGCTACTGCAGAACGCCAGGCCGATACCAGCACCCAGCCCGCCGTCGCTGTCGGCCGACCAGGAATAAAAGCGCGTAAAGATATGGGGCATAACTGCTTGCGGGATTCCAGAGCCGGAATCCCTGAAAATCAGCATATTGTCATGAGGTGTCGTTTCCAGACTGATGGTTATGGTTCCTTTGCCCGCCTTTGCGACGTGGTAAAGCGCATTTTTCATCAAGTTGAATAAAACATGCACCATAAGCAACTCGATGCCCCGGAAACGAAAATCTGCCTTGTTATCCCATAGTATGAGTTGGCGTTCCTTGTCCGACGCGAAGGGGTAGCGATCGATTGCCGTACGGATGCATTGGGCGACGGAACAATCGGAGAAATTTTCGGGACTGATGCCGCTAGGGCGGGAATTCATTAACAGCATGTCAATGACCGTGTTGGAGTGGTCGACTTCGTCCTCGATCCGTGTCAGCACCCCATGCATTGCATGCAAATGCGCGAGTCGTATAGGCTCCACCACGAGGCCGCGTTCCTGTGCCAACCGATAAGCATTCAGCAGTGTGGGCAGATATCGCTGCAATCCCACGGCCCCGCCTTTGATGCCGAGCAGGGGGGTGCGCAGCTCATGCGCGATGTTGCTGGCTGCGGCCAGCATGGCGCGCAAACGTTCCCTTTGCAGTATTTCCGAGCTGTAGTTGGTAATGCTTCCGAGAATGATCGCGAAGATGAAAATCGGAAGACTCTCCAGCGTGATAAAGGCCATGTGAGGAACATCGGTGGTGGTGTAATAGGCAATCCATGCCAAAGATACGCCGACGGCGAAATGAATGAGAATATTTCGCCAGTCCAGCAACAGGACCATCAGGAATACCGCAATCAAGGTGGACAGCAGCCAAACCGTGGAGCCGCCGTTTTTCAGCAGCATGAAAGTAAAGAAAAAAGGCAACGCATAGAGCAACGCCAGATACCAGTAAATGGGCTGGTAGCGGCGCAGCCAGCCCGGCCAGCGGCCGGCGAATACGAGGGGGAAAAACACTGCGCTGCCGATGAGGCGCAAGTCAAGATTCTCGTATGGTTGCGGAAACAGGTCGTGCCAGATGAGATAGTAAAGTGGGAAGCACAGTACCGCTATTACGCTGAAAGCAAAAATGCGGGGCTCGAAAAGGTACCCCCTTTGCTGAATGGAGAGGTAAATCCTGGCTGCAAGAATTTTCAGGGAAGCGACCATCTTTATATACCGTGCCTATGACTATCGTCAGCCAGAAGAACCCGACAAATGTTGTACGTTTTTAACGTTATAGGCTACCACTTTTTGCCCTGGACGGGGCAGGAATGGAAGTCGGGTTAAATCTATTTGACGGTGCGCCGGTACAGGCGGAATCGTTCTTTTTTGTCGCCAGTGCGCGCGCCTTCCCAGATTTTGTCCCAGCCGATTTCCTCTTCGACGGGCTTGGCGGTAATATTTCCCTGCACCAGCAGCAGTTCGCATTTGTTACGCGCCTTGCGGCTGGTGGTGATGCCGCCGAAATATTGCAGCATGGCGCGCTGGCTGTCGCCCAGGTGGTCTCCGGCGATGCAGTTGTATTTTGCGGGGAGATTGCGCTTCAAGCCGGTCACCATGCCGCGATAGCTCTTGCCGCTTTCCAGCCATGGCAGCCAGATGGTCATCGCAAGCACCCACAGCAGGGTGATACCGCCCGCCCAGTTGATGACGGAGCGGCGCACGGAGCGGCCCACGCGCCACACCAGCACGATCCACATGATGGTGGCGCACACTGCAATCCAGAACGGAATGTTCTCGAACACCGGCTCGAAGCCGGGCTGGTAGTCTTTGAGCCAGTGGGTGATTTTGGCGTCGTTGTCGAGCAGCAGGCCCGCCCAGCCCCACCACAATACGATGGCGAGCAGGCCGAAGGTCATGATGCCGAACCAGTCCAGCGCGTTGGCGGCGCCGCGGCGCAGGCTGGGGAGTGCTGCGGTGGCGAGCAGGGCCAGCGGCAGCAGCATGGGCAGTGCGAATACGTCTTCGATATTGGGCACCAGGCTCAGGGTGAGCAGCATGACGCCGAAGCTGACCAGCAGGAGCTGGTACGGCGCTTCATAGCGCAGGTTGCGCCGCACATTCCACACGGCCCAGGCGGCCAGCGGCCAGGCGGGCCAGGCCAGCCAAGGGAGCGATTGGATGTAATACCAGGCTTCGTGGCCGAAGTCGTTCTGGGCGTAATGCAGCCAGCGTCCGATGTTGTGGTTCCAGGCCCATTCGGCGAACAATTGCGGCGAGCGCTCATACAGCAGCCAGGGCCAGACGGTGAGCCAGGGGGCTGCGCACAGCACGGCGATGCCCAGCGCCAGGTAATAGGGGCGGTTACGCCAGCTGCGGAACAGCAGCAGCAGGCTGCTGATGAGCAGGAACAGGATAATGGCGATGAAGCCCTTGGACATGAAGCCGATTCCCACGCCGATGCCGATGAAGATGCCCGCGCGGCGGCGGAAGCGCAGCGCCAGCGAGTAGCCGTACAACATCATGGCGATGCCCGCGAGGAGGGCAAGGTCGGTGACGAGCAGGTGGGCGCGTATCAGCAGGCCGAGGCAGCCGATGAGGATGACGGCGGCGCTCCAGCCGCGATATTTGCCGAACAGGTCGCGCCCGGTGAGGCCGGTGAACAGCAGGGTGAGCGCGACATAAAAGGCGCTCGCCAGGCGCGCGCCGTCGTGCAGCGGCATGATGGGCGAGAACAGTTTGGCGAAAAGTGCTGCGGTGATGTAGAACAGCGGGGGCTTGTCCATGTAGGGCTCGCCCGCGAGGGTGGGCACCAGCCAGTCGCCGCTTTGAAGGATGTGGTAGATCAGGCCGAAGCTGTAGGCTTCGTCAGGTTTCCAGGGGTCGTGGCCGATGATGCCGGTGAAGATCCAGATTGCGCTGAGCAGCGCCAGCAAACCGGCTTTTACCGGTGTGATGGGTGTTTCGTTAGCGGCAAGATTT
The DNA here is from genome assembly GCA_041490205.1 of Gallionellaceae bacterium. GTDB lineage: Bacteria > Pseudomonadota > Gammaproteobacteria > Burkholderiales > Gallionellaceae > DATDDB01. Next base: position 1,126 of record JBGPSQ010000091.1, on the reverse strand, counting down.
GGAAACATTGGCAGTGTGCCTGGTTCTTGTTACGCAAGGGTGTGGGTCTGTTTGCTACGGTGAAAAACAAAAAGGCAGCGTGTGCTGCCTTTTTGTGTGCGGCCAGTTGCAAAAGTTCCTTAAGCAGCCTTTGCGCCAGGCTTGCCGTACTTTTGGCGGAATTTTTCGACGCGACCGGCAGTATCCACGATCTTTTGGGTGCCGGTGTAGAACGGGTGGCACTCGGAGCAAACTTCAACGTGCAGCGGCTTGCCCAAGGTGGACCGGGTCGTGAATTTGTTGCCGCAGCTGCAGTTTACGGCGATTTCATCGTATTTCGGATGGGTATCGGCTTTCATTTTGTGTCCTTGGCTCTATCGGTTGGGCGCGGCGGTGGTACGCGCTCGGATTAAGGGGGCGGATTATCCACGAAAACTGGTCGGCAGGCAACCGCTAATTTTTGCCGGTTTTGCGGTCGCTTACGCATGGCGCAATGCGCCTTGTTTGGCTAGAATCAACCCCTTTTTTCAGACACTCCCGGCGAAACACGTTGCCGGGCAATTTTAAAGGTCCGAGCGGCCGGGTTGAGAGGGATTATAAGGATGTTGACACGCCAGGATTATCGCACGCTGTCGCTATCGGCCCTTGGGGGGGCGCTGGAATTCTACGATTTCATCATTTTCGCGTTTTTCGCGAAAGAAATCGGCAAATTGTTCTTCCCCAACGACGTGGAGTGGCTGCAACTGGTGCAGGCTTATTCGGTTTTTGCGGCTGGCTATCTGGCCCGCCCGCTTGGCGGGGTGCTGATGGCGCATTCCGGCGATTTGCTGGGGCGCAAGCGCATGTTTATGCTGAGCATCTTCTTGATGGCGCTCCCCACCCTGGCGATAGGTTTGTTGCCGACGTATGCTTCGATCGGGTTTTGGGCGCCGCTGTTGCTGGTGTTGCTGCGCGTTTTGCAGGGGGCGGCCATTGGCGGGGAGATTCCCGGCGCCTGGGTTTTCGTTTCGGAGCATGTGCAGCCGCGCCATGTGGGCTTTGCCTGCGGGACGCTGACTGCCGGGCTGACCGGCGGCATTCTGCTGGGTTCGCTGATGGCTATCGCGGTCAATAAAGTGTACACGCCCATCGAGATGCTGGAGGAGGG
>JBGPSQ010000090.1:0-10612 GCA_041490205.1 Gallionellaceae bacterium | reverse complement strand
TAAATGGCCGGCAGCCAGAAAAGAACATTTACAGAAGGAGCCTCATTGCATTGCCTGCAAGCCCGGAACAAATCACCAAGTGGCGCTTCAGGTACACCACATCTTCCCGTTCCACTACTGCATCGCACTTGGCCGCTCTGATCTGGAACTTGACCAGCGCAACCTGATTACGCTCTGTGAAAATGAAAAGAATGATTCCGGGGAGAATCACCATTTGCTGGTTGGACACCTTGATGATTTCAAATCTTCCAATCTGCGTGTAGAGCATGACGCATCTGAAACCTTCCTGGGGATGACTGCTGCCGCCATCAAGGCAGATCATCGGTGGCTGTTGGAAAAGGCATCCCGCCTAAAACCTCTGGACCAAATGACGGCCCAGGATAAGGCGGAGTTTAAACAGGCCATGGATGCGGCTTTCCCGCAAAAGTGACACTCTTGGGAATTGAGACCCGCAGCTTCTTCCGCCCCAACTGACGGAACAAAAAACGGCATTCACAAAGCAAAACCGATATTGGGATGTGCGCTCTGAATTGCCATAGCCTGGCTGGATACAACGGGGAGCGCACCTCATCTGCGTACTGGCCTCACCGATGCCAGCTATAATTGTGGAAGGAGAAAATAATGCGAAATTATGTAGCAGTTGCCATAGCATGAAGCTGGCCTAGCTCTTACCCTACCACCTGTTTATATTTTTGGACAGGTGCATCATGGCAGAGTCTCACATCGTATCAGGATTGGTCGCAAAGCATTCCGAGTTGGCCGGACTGATTCAATTCCACCAAGCAGAAATTGAGCGTGTTGCCGCCGATCTCAAACACCTCGATGCCACACTCAAACTGTTCGCACCGGAAATCGATCTGCGCACTCTCGGTTCAAAGCGCGTGCGCAAATCCAGCATGGGTGGCTTTAAACGCTTCAAGTGCAAGGAGAGCCATATGTGGGCGCTGGATCAGTTAAGGGAGGCAACGCAGCCCATAACGACAGGCGTAATCGCAGAACAGATCATCGTTGCCAAAGGATTGGAAGATACAAAGGAATTGCGTATCTCCATTCAGCGCACACTGACGGGCACGCTTCGACGGCTGGAGAAACGCGGGCTGGTTAAAGACGTGGGACGTGCCGGAAACGGCCTATCTGCCCTTTGGCAGATTGCCTAAACAGCCAGACGTTCAGCCTGACGTTTATTGCCCTGCCAGTAGCCGCACCAGTCTTTACTGGCGCGGGTCTTGGCGCAGCGCTTCGTGACCTCCAGGAATATCGCACCGTTGCTCTGGCGGCGAGTGTCTTCCCGAAATGCCGCTTCGTTGGCATAGTTCGCCAGATAGAGATTGCCGAATTTGTGCATCTGTCCGTATTGCATACGGCGGAAGCGCGAGAAGTACGACTCGGCCAGATTGTTGGTTGTGCCATCGTCGGCGCGATACTCGACGCTGTGGTTCACGCGGCGGGTGTCGTACTTGGCATGGAGTTGGTCGTAGGCATTGGATTCGTCTGCGCAGATGACAGAACCCTTCGCCACAAAGCTGGATGCCAGATTGCCTACATCCGCTTGATTCTCGCCCTTTATGACGAAGGTTAATGTCTTGGCTGCGCCGGACATGCCTACGTCTGCTTCAACGGCTTTCTGGCGCATCACAAACACGCAACGCTTGCCGGGCTTCTGATTCACGGCTAGGCGACGGTCTATGCGATTGGCCTTCTTGTTCTTCGGACGGATATAGCCATTCACATAAGCACCATCCATGTGTATCTCGCCTTTCAGTGCCGACTCATCGCGGTGTTCCATCAACGATTCACGAATCTTGTGCGCCAGCACAAAAGCAGTCTTGTACTGCACGTCCAGATCGCGGGACAGTTGCAGGGCGGAAATCCCTTTCACCGCGTTGGCAAACAGCGCAATCGCGGCCAGATAGGTTTTAAGGCCGAGCTTATGGTTTGCGAAGATCGTGCCGGAGGTAACGGAGAAAGTATGCCCACAGTCCAGGCAACGCCACTGGCGACGATCACTGCGGAATGCGTGTTTGCGAATTGCGCCGCAGCATGGGCAGGACACAGCATCAGCAGTACCCCAGCGTAACTCCTTAAACACCGTAAAAGCATCGGCGTCGCTCATCTGCATAACCTTGAGAACGGACAGCGTGCGGGCTTTGGCTGAAAGTAAAAAATGTTGCGACATAACGACCTCAATATCTGCATATATGCGGACATTATAGCTAATGTGAGGATTTAAGCAAGCTATTTATGCAGACATTTCTGCTTATTTGCGGATATTGCGGCTGATGTGCTAATCTGCGCGGAATGACTTTACTGGGAGTGACTGCATGACTGACGATGAATGGAAGAAATACGCAGCACAAACCCTCAAGGCTGAACTTGCGAAGGTTGGTGTTGGGTATGAGGAACTAACGCGCCGACTGCATGCAATCGGGGTTGAAGAGAGCTATAAAGGCATCGCCTCTAAAATCACTCGCGGCACATTCAGTTTTTTGTTTTTCGCGCAGTGCATGAAGGCGCTGGGCAAGACGGAAATTCGTTTGGACTGAATTTCCACGCCCTCTCAAGAGGCAGTAGAGGGCTTTAAGCTACTTTGAGTTTTGATGGATTGGCAACGTCAGGGATAACAAGTTTTTTGCTAAAGAACATGGCCTCCATCCCCTCGTATTTATCTTGCGCGCTGTAATTCAGCGAAATTATGTAGCAATCCAAAACAAGTTTTTCTTGTGTCTTCGTTGCGCTGGCGCTTTTCGCAACTGTTGCATCAACCTCCGCAAGCGCGGCGGAGCCCAATAAATGCTCCACCGGCAAGGATTGCGCTTCTGGAGAATATTGCAATACAACTCCAAAATGTCCCGGCGGAGAGACCAAGGGCGTGTGCGCAAAAAGGCCCCAGTTCTGCACCGAAAACTACAACCCGGTGAAGGCGTGCAATGGCAAGGAATATTCGAACCGCTGCCATGCAGCGGCGGATGGCCAGCCAACTACCGGGCCGGTAAATAAATAAAGCAGCCCGGCTGGATAGAAGCCGTCATTGAACAGCAGGCCAGGCTGCGGGATTCAGGGGCTTGGGCGCACCTGTGCGGGATTTGCCCATGCCGCCTGTTTGCCGAAACGGCAAACTGTCATATCATTTGCATTCTTCTTTACTTTGATTAAAGGGGGACGTCACAATTGTCCCCCTCCCCATAGGAGCAGTGAAAATGCAGAATGAAAACAGCCTGTATGAGATGCCAGCCGACAGGATGGTTTTCACCCATGAGGGGCTTGGGGAAGGCCGTGAACTCGGCGAGGTGGAAGTTGTAAGCACGATATGGGGCAAGGCCAGGGTTCGCGTCGTAAACAAGCAAGGCATGTCCGGCTGGGCATGGCTGTTCGCCGCATCTGCCGTGCTCGGGGTGGCCGCGATGGCTTGGCTGTTGCTGGCAGGAAAGGAAACGGACAGCTCGGAACCCCGCCTGCTGGCTCCCCCCCCGGTAAACTCCACCCAGCCAACCGCCCCCACTGCATCCATACAGGATGCTCCGGTGCAAAACATTCCCTCCACGCAGGCAGCGCCAACGCCTCCAGTACCTGCCACGGTTGCTGCGCCCGAACCGGCCAAATCTGCCCAGCCAGGTGCTGAAAAGCCCCAGCCCTCGGCAGAAAAGCACCCAGTTGCCGAAAAACAAATCAAACGCGATTCGCCAACCGATACGCCCGCACCGGCCAAGGCTTCCATTGCCGGGAAACCCGGTAAAACGCCCGCGACGGCAAGCCCTTCTCCCGCCGGCTCCGCCACACCGCACATGCAGGCAAAACAGCCCATCGCAGGAAAAGCAGGTGACTCGCCTGCGCCGCCGGCAAATCCTGCAACAACCCCCAATGCCGATCCGGTCAAGGCCGACCCCTCGGGGAATGCGCAGCCAGCCAAACCTGAGCCTTCGGCCAAGCCGGAGTCTTCGGTCAAAACTACGCCGCCTGTCAAGGCCGACATGACGGATTCGCGACCTTAGAATTTTAAAATTCGTGTAAAATTACAACTATAAATGAGCAAGGGTAAAAATGGACAGGACCGTAAAAATTCCGGCATATACCGGTGAAATCAAACCGGGAACTCCTCAGGACAACCTGACCAAGGAGCAGAAACTTGCCCTTGAGCTGGCATCCAAAACCACCCAGCTTGAGGAAGAAAAGAATAAATCGCTCGAATTGCATAAGACCATCGAGCGTCTGCGGGAAAGCCTCGTGCAAGAGCAGGCCAAGACTGCGGAACTAACCAGGAATAGCGCGCTTCAAGAAAGCAGAATACAGGAACTGCGCGAAGCGCTCAGCAAAATTTCCGCCATTGCATCCCAAACCAAGTCCGTTTGACACAACTCTGACGGCCTGACGCAGACCTTCACGCTGCTGCGTGAAGACCTCGAAACCGCAAGGCAGCCGCCTCAGTCCCTTTCCAGCACCACGAACGCCACCGCGTGCTCGCGCTCGTCGCTGATGGAGACGTGGTGCCGCGTGATGCCCATGCGCGCGACATATGCGGAAAGAACTTCATCGAAAGACAATAGCGGCTTGCCCAGATCGTCGTGCCCGATGGTGATGCGGCGCAGGGTGACGCTTGCTCTCAAGCCGGTTCCCATCGCCTTGGCAAAGGCTTCCTTGGCGGCAAAGCGCTTCATCAGGTAACGCTCAGGATCGGCGCATTGCGCAAATTCCGCCTGCTCCACCGCGCTCAGCATGCGCTCTGCGGCGCGCTCGCCAAACTTCTCGTGCAGGGATTTGATGCGTGCATAGGAGACGATGTCCGTCCCAATTCCGTAAATCATGGCGCCAGCAACGCCTTCATCTTCTTCACCGCCTTGTCCAGCCCGATGAACACCGCCTCGGCGATGATGGCGTGGCCGATGTTGAGCTCGGCGATGTGCGGGATAGCGACGATGTCCTGCACGTTGTGGTAGTTGAGGCCGTGCCCGGCGTTCACTTGCAAGCCCAGGGCATGGCCGTGCGCCACGGCGCGCTGAATGCGCGCCAGCTCGTGCGCACGCTCGGGCACGCTGTCGGCATCGGCATACTTTCCGGTGTGAATTTCCACCACCGGCGCGCCCAGTTTTTTCGCCGCTTCCAGTTGCTTCTCGTCCGCGTCAATGAACAGCGAAACGCGGATGCCCGCCTCCCGGAAGCGCGCGGTCGCCGCTTGCACTGCCTCGAAATGGCGCACCACGTCCAGCCCGCCTTCGGTGGTGATCTCCTCGCGTCGCTCCGACACCAGGCAGATGTCATGCGGCTTGATGCGCAGCGCGTTTTCTATCATCTCGCCGGTCACCGCGCATTCCAGGTTCATGCGCGTCTGCAGCATCCCGCGCAGAATTCTCACATCCTCATCCTGGATGTGGCGGCGGTCTTCGCGCAAATGCAGCGTAATCGCATCCGCCCCTGCCTCCTCGCAAACCAGCGCCGCGCGCACCAGATTGGGATAGCGCGTTCCGCGCGCCTGGCGCAGGGTGGCTACGTGGTCTATGTTCAATCCGAGTTTGATCATTTTATGCTTTCTTACATACCCGCAGGAAACGGGGGTTCCCTCACCCCAACCCCTCTCCCGGAGGGAGAGGGGCTTTGCTCCCTTCCCCCTCCGGGGGAAGGGCCGGGGATGAGGGAGCGCACTATATTAGATAGCACGCTTAACTGCGATTTTCAGGATTATACGGCGAACCGCGCTTCCTGCGCTCATACTCCTGCAAATCCGAAGTATTAGTTTCCTCACGAATTGAGCCGCTACCTATCTGGTTTGATAGTTGACACCCCCCAAGTCCGGTCGCAGAATCTTGCAACGCTGACGCAACACACGATTCTCGCGAATTTAAAATCTACCTGAAATTATCAATAACCATAAGTACTCAAGGAGGGGAATTATGCGCAAAGTGTTTCTGCTTACTGGATTTCAGAACTGGGGAAAGACATGGCTTATAGGAGAGCTTTTCTCGCGTCAACGTTTCTACAAAGATGCTCTTTATGACTTTGCTGGTTGTTCGTTTTGCGTTATGCCAAAATCAAATGACGACTTTGACAAAGAGGGCTATGAAGCGGATTATAAAGAAAGGATGGATATCCTCAATAAATCCGGGATTCAACCGAAGTACATATTTTCAGCATTTTGCCCTACAAAGGAGGACTGGAATCAATCAATTGATATTCTCCATAATTTGTACTCTCAAGATCAGATCATTCTAATTCCAATCGAGTACAAATGGTGCGGCCATGCCAGACTGCAACTTAAAGAGATTGAGCAATACTACTCGGCAGTTAAAAACCTCCGCGTTCAACCTCTATCGCAGAAAGATTCCACGAAGAAGCTGCAATCCTTACAAGAAATCGTTCTGTCATGCCTGCCATGAGCGCCGCCCCTTAGGCAGGCAAGACGGTATCACAGCTTCTGCAAATCCTTAATCAATTCCCGCGTATGCAGGGTCTTGCCAGCCAGGTAGTGGTTGAGCAGCATGCGCATCAATTGCTTGCTTTGCTGGGCGCTGACTGGGTCGCGGTAATCGTCGGCGGCCATGTCCTGCAGGGTCTTGCCGGATACCGCGATGCCCTCCGGCGCTTCTGCACTGTCCGGCAGCACGCCGCGCTCGATTACGTAACGGTAATGCCCGGCGTCGCTCACCGGCTTGCCGCTGTCCGCTTCCCGATCCAGCAGCAGCGCGTAGCCCAGTTCCTGCAGCAAGTGCTTTTCGAAGCAGCGCAGCGTGGCAGCGTGGTCTGGCTCGCGCGCCAGCCGTTGCAGGGTTTGCTGGTAGTAGTCGAAGAGGGCTTCGTGCGGGTCGTCGCGCGCCAGCAGGTTGAGCAGCAGTTCATTCAGGTAGAAGCCGCACAGCAGGGCTGTGCCCTGCAATTGCGGCTGGCCGCCCTGCCATTCCGCGCCATGCAGGGTGCGCACTTCGCCCTTGCCGAACCAGGCAAGACGCAATGGCTGGAAATTCATCAGCAGGCCGCGCATCGCCGAGCGCGGGCGCCGGGCGCCGCGCGCCACTATGGCGAGACGGCCATGATTGCGGCTGAATACTTCAAGCAGCAGGCTGGTCTCGCGGAACGGGTAACTGTGCAGGACGAAGGCAGGCTGGTCTTCCAGCCGGTTTTTATGCGCGGTCATTCAATCCCGCCCTGGGCCATGCTGAAAATCGATTGAGCCACGGATTAACACGGATTAACACCGATAAAACCATTAGGTGGTCAGAAATCTTAGGCCAGCCAGAAGGCGCAGCAGATCCTGTTCTCAACACGTTGTCTATCCGTGAAAATCCGTGTTAATCCGTGGCTGATCTGCTTTTTGAAGGCTCATGCCAGCCCTCATTCATATCCCAGCGATTTCAGCACCCGCTCGTCGTCGGCCCAGCCGCTTTTCACCTTGACGAACACTTCGAGGAATACTTTGCCGTCGAACATTTTCTCCATGTCGAGCCGCGCCTGGGTGGCGATTTCCTTCAGCTTGGCGCCTTTGGCGCCAATGAGCATGGCCTTGTGCGCTTCCTTGTCCACCAGGATGGCGGCATGGATGCGGCGCAGCTTGCCTTCCATCTTGAATTGCTCGATCACCACGCTGGCCGAGTACGGCAGTTCTTCGCCGGTGTAGCGGAATACCTTTTCACGCAGCAATTCGGCGGCGAGGAAGCGTTCGTTGCGGTCGGTGATCTCGTCCTCGGCATAAATGGCGTCGCCTTCCGGCAGGTGCGGGCGGATGGCTTCCAGCAAGGTGTCGAGCTGCTTGTCCTGCTTGGCGCTTACCGGGACGATGGCGGTAAATTCGCGTTCCTTGGCGATTTCCTCGATGAACGGCAGTATTTCGTTCTTGTCGGTGAAATAATCCATTTTGTTGATGACCAGGATCACCGGCACATCGTCTGGCAACAGGCCCAGCACTTTTTTGTCGCGCTCGTCGTAGTTCCGCGCCTCGATGACGAACAGCACCGCATTCACGTCGCGCAAGGCTCCGCTCACCGTGCGGTTCATGCCGCGGTTGAGCGCGTTCTTGTGCTGGGTCTGGAAGCCGGGCGTGTCCACGAACACGAACTGGCTGTGCGCGTCGGTGAGGATGCCGATGATGCGGTGGCGGGTGGTCTGCGCCTTGCGCGAGGTGATGCTGATTTTCTGCCCGACGAGGTGGTTCAGCAGCGTGGATTTGCCCACGTTGGGGCGTCCGACGATGGCGATGTAGCCGCTGCGGAATGGGGGTTTATCGTCCATTTTTGAAAAGTCCTTTAGCCACGGATGGACACGGGTTGACACCGGTGAAACCTCGGCAGGGCAAAATTTCCGGGGTCACCAGAACGGACGGAAGGACATATCCTGTGTTTTTATCCGTGGTCATCCGTGTTAATCCGTGGCTAGTATGTTCAGGGGTTAATCTTCTTGTAAGCCGCTTCGGCGGCAGCCTGTTCCGCCGCACGGCGGCTTACGCCCTCACCTTGCGTGGCGATGCCCAGTGAGGGAATTTGGCATTCCACCCGGAACAGTTGAGCATGCGCTTCTCCCTGGATGGCGTTAACGGCATACTGCGGCAATGGCAGTTTCCTGGCTTGCAGGCATTCCTGCAACAGGGTTTTGGCATCCTTGCCCAGGGACTGTGTGTCGGCCTGTGCGATCAACGGCACATACAGGCCAAGCAGGACTTTTTGCGCGGCCGCGAAGCCGCCATCGAGGAACACCGCGCCAAACAGCGCTTCCATTGCATCCGCCAGAATGGAGGGGCGGCGCGCTCCCGCGCTCTTGCGTTCGCCCTCCCCCAACAGCAGGAATTCGCCGAGATTCAATTGCTGCGCCAAGGTGTGCAGCGTCTGCTGGTTGACCAGGTTGGAACGCAGGCGCGAAAGGCTGCCTTCCGGCAGTTCGGGGTATGCGTCATACAGATGCCTGGCGATGATGCAGTTCAACACGCTGTCACCGAGGAATTCCAGGCGCTCGTAGTGCGACTGGCTGTAACTGCGATGCGTCAGCGCGCGTGAGAGCAACTCTGGGCTGGAAAATTTGTGGCCCAGCCTCTGGCAGAGCGCATCGCGATCCATTTAGCGAGGGCGTGAACTGCTGGAGTTGAATTCAAGCAGCAGGCTGGCATTGCCGACCAATTCGATCTTCACATTGTATTTGACGCTCAGCAACAGTCCGCCAGCCGGAGGCTTATTGATCTGAATATCGTTTTCACTGATCACGTTGATATTGTTCATCAACGCGCGCTTATAAAATGAATTTCTAATATCGCTGGGCAACGCGTTCTCCATCTCAGGATCATGCGCAATGGTATCCAGTATATGGACTATGGTTCTGTTTTCGACATAGGCCGGGATGATCTTCATGCCGAATATCGCGAGGAATACAAACAGGATCGCCATCAGCAGGAAATTGGCAAATGTCAGTCCGCGCTGCTTCTCAGCGCCATTTCGCATCATCATCATGTTCATCTTCATTTTCTCCTAGTCAATTGATGGTGGAGCCGATTCGCTTCAACTCGCCCCAGTTAAACCAGATTGCAAACGCCTTCCCGACTATGAGCTTGTCGGGCACGAAGCCCCAGAAACGGCTGTCTCGGCTGTTGTCGCGGTTGTCGCCCATCATGAAATAGTGGCCGGGCGGAACCGTGCAGCGCAGTTGTTGCAGAGTGACATTGCAATTACTGCGAAAAGGAAAATCCTCCACCGCGCCCACGTCTATGTAGGCCATTTCCGGCCTGATCAACACCGGGTGGGTGCGTCCACTCAGGTTTTCCGCATAACGCTGGGTATAAACGGTCGACCCTTGTCTTTCATCGAAATAATTATACTCCCCTTCATGGGTCTGTTGCTGCACCACGCCGTTGATGGTCAATTGCTTGTTGCGATATTCGATCACGTCTCCCGGCAAGCCAACCACGCGCTTGATGAAGTTTTGCGAGGGATCGTCGGGAAAGCGGAACACCATCACGTCGCCGCGCTGCGGGTTGTTGACCTCCATGATTTTGATGTTGGCCACCGGCAACCTGATGCCGTAGGTGAATTTGTTGACCAGGATGTAATCGCCCACCTGCAGAGTAGGAATCATGGAGCCGGAAGGAATCTTGAACGGCTCGGCCAGGAAGGAGCGCAGCAGGAACACCGCGACGATCACCGGAAAAAAGCTCTTGCAATACTCTACCCACAAGGGTTCCTTTTCCGTAGCCGCGCGCTTTTTTCGCAACGCAAAACGATCCAGCAGCGCCACGATACCGCTGACCACCAGCAGCAGCAGCATGAACAATTCGATGCTGATCGCGGTGAGATATGTCAGGACAGCTCCCAGTATGGCTGCTGCCAGCAACACCAAATTCAATGCCATGTTCATCATCGTCGCCCGATTCATTATTTGTCCTCGACTTGCAAAATGGCGAGAAACGCCTCCTGCGGGATTTCCACGCTGCCCACCTGTTTCATGCGTTTCTTGCCTGCCTTCTGTTTTTCCAGCAGCTTTTTCTTGCGCGAAATGTCGCCGCCGTAGCACTTTGCCAGCACGTTCTTGCGCAGCGCCTTGACGTTTTCGCGCGCGATGATGTTGGCTCCGATCGCGGCCTGGATCGCCACGTCGTACATCTGGCGCGGAATGATCTCGCGCATCTTGGCCGCCACTTCGCGCCCGCGGT
>JBGPSQ010000089.1:0-10637 GCA_041490205.1 Gallionellaceae bacterium | reverse complement strand
GTCACTTCCCATGATTTTGCCTTGCCCATCTTCGCCCCCGTTCGTTGGAATCATGGGGAGGGCATTATACGTTATTTACGGATAAGCTCTTACTTACCCAGGACGTCTTTGCGGGTGCTTTCGGCGATTGCTGCAGCTTGGGCGATCAGGTTGGCCGGCACATTCAGTTCCGTCAGCGTGGCGCCGAGGTTTTCCATCACGGCGTCGAAGTGGGAGTCGTTCAGGCCCTTGGCCACCAGGTGTGCATGGCCGCGGCGCATGTCGGCGCCAGAGTAATTGTTGGGGCCGCCGAATGCCAGGGTCAGGAAGGCCTTTTGCTTTGCAGCCTGCTTGTCCATGTCAATGCCGTCAAAAAAATGCTTGATGCGTGCATCTTTCAACACTTTGCGGTAAAAAATGTCCACCGCTGCATTAACGGCTGCTTCTCCTCCAATATCAGTGTACAGGCTCATCTATGGATCCTTTCAGTTTAATGTTTGGTCATGCGCCACGAGTGGCGGTTGTATGAATGACATTTCAAATGTATATTTGACACCCGTGCCTTGACAGACCGTTGATGCGCCATACGATTAATATGCATTCTAAATGCATCTTCTCATTGACGGACAGTTCTTGTCAACACCCATGACAATAATCCGGGATAACTGACAAATGCGCCTGACTTTATATACCGATTATTCGTTGCGGGTTCTGTTGTACCTTGCCTTTCATGCGGACAAGATCGTGACCATCTCGGAACTGGCGGATTTTTACAAAATATCGAGAAATCATCTGGTTAAGGTGGTGCATGAACTCGGGCTGAGCGGGTACATACTGACCACCCGGGGGAAGCGGGGAGGCATCAGGCTTGCCCGCCTTCCCGAGCAAATCGTGATTGGCGAGGTTGTCCGGCACACCGAGCCGGATTTCGATTTGCTGGAATGCCTGAATCCGGACGTCGATCAGTGTGTAATCACTAACACCTGCAAGCTGAAATCGGTGCTGTTCACCGCGCGCGGCAACTTCTTGGGCGAACTGGATAAATACACGCTGGCCGACCTGACGGGAGCGGCGGCGAACCGCTCCGCCCCCTTCAAGTCCATTCCCATCCTGCACGGCTGAGCCAGGGCCTATTGGCCCTGATCCGTTACTTGCTTTTCTTCTTTGCGCTGGGTTTTTTTGCGGCAGTTTCGGCCTTGGGTTTGGCCGCAGCCCTGGGCTTCGCCGCAGCCTTGGTTTTTGCTTCCGCCTTGGGCTTCGCCGCGGCTTTTGACTTTGATTCTGCTTTCGGCTTCGCTGCGGCCTTGGTCTTGCCCGCCGTTGATTTGGCAGGTTTTTTCTTGCCCGCCGGCATTTTTTCGGCGCGCGCGGCCAGCAGGATCAGCGCATCTCCAAGCGTAACCTCGTCCGGGGTCACGTCCTTGGGCAGGGTTGCATTGACCTTGCCATGCCGCACATAAGGGCCATAGCGGCCGTTACAGACTTCGATCGGCGCCTGATCATCAGGGTGTTTGCCCAAATCGCGCAGCACCAGGCTGGATGAACGGGCTTGCGCCAATAGCTCGACCGCGCGTTCCAGCGTGATAGTGAAAATGCTGTCAGTGCGCGGAATGGACTTGAACTTGCCGTCGTGCCCGATGTAGGGGCCGAAGCGCCCGATGTTGACGATGACCTTTTTGCCGGATTCCGGATGGTCGCCCAGTTCGCGCGGCAGTGAAAGCAGCTGTGTGGCGGTGGCGAGATCTGCATTTTCGAGCGGCAGTTCCTTGGGCCAGGAAACGCGCTTGGGTTTTTTCTTGGCGCCCTCCTCCACTTCGCCCAGTTGTACGTATGGGCCATAAGGGCCGCGTAACAGCAGGATAGGCTGGCCGCTGGCATCCTGCCCAAGCTCTTTGCGGACTTCGCCTGCGTCGGCTTCACCGCCCAGGCTGCGGGTGTAGTCGCACTCGGGATAACCGGTGCAGCCGATGAAGCTGCCGCGCTTGCCCAGCCGCTTGGACAATGGCTTGCCGCACTTGGGGCAGGGTTCATCCAGTATTTCCGTGCCGGGACGATCGACCTCTTTCTTGTCGGCTACCAGCTTGCTGAAGTCTTTCCAGAATTCGTCCAGCACGGGTATCCAGTCGCGCTTGCCCTCGGAGATTTCATCCAACTCATCTTCCATCTGCGCGGTGAAGCCGTAATCCACATACCGCGTGAAATGCTCGGTGAGGAATTTGTTGACCACGCGCCCCACGTCGGTGGGCGTGAAACGCTTTTTGTCCAGCAGGGCATATTCACGCGCCTGCAGGGTGGAGATGATGCTGGCATAGGTGGAAGGACGCCCGATGCCGTGCTCTTCCAGGGTCTTGACCAGGCTGGCCTCGGTGAAGCGGGGCGGCGGCTGGGTAAAATGCTGCTCTCCATATAATTTGTCCAGAGAAAGCACGTCGCCTTCCTGCAACGGCGGCAGCTTGGCCGATTCTTCTTCTTCGTTGCTGTCGTCGGTGCTTTCCTGGTACACCGCGATGAAGCCGGGAAACACCAATGTCTGGCCGCTGGCACGGAACAGGGTGTCATCGCCCCCCAGACGTATATCGACGCTGACCGTGTCGAAGCGCGCTGGCGTCATCTGGCTGGCCAGGGTGCGTTTCCATATCATTTCATACAGGCGCAACTGGTCAACGGTCAGGAAGTCGCGCATGCTGTCCGGCGTGCGTGCGATGGAAGTGGGGCGGATGGCTTCGTGCGATTCCTGCGCATTTTTGCTCTTGCTCTTGTATTGCGGTTGCATGGCGGGCAGGTAATCCGCCGCATAATTTTCCGCGATGTAGCCGCGCAGTTCCTGCACGGCTTCCTGCGCAAGTGTAAGCGAGTCGGTACGCATGTAGGTAATCAGACCCACGGTCTGTCCGCCGATGTCCACGCCCTCATACAACTGCTGGGCGGTGCGCATGGTGCGATCCGCCGACAGGCCCAGCTTGCGGACGGCCTCTTGTTGCAGAGTAGAGGTGGTGAATGGCGCGGCAGGATTGCGCTGGCGCGCTTTCTTTTCCACGCGCACCACCTTGGGCGGCAACTTGGCCGCCCCGAGGTTTTCGTGGATTTTATTGTATTCGGCTTCGCTGCCTATGCTGAGCTGCTCCAGTTTCTTCCCTTGGTATTGGAAGAGCTTGGCGGTGAACGGTACGCTGTTTTTCTGGCTGTCCAGGTGAACGCTCCAGTATTCCTGGCTCTTGAACGCTTCGATTTCCAGTTCGCGCTCGACGATAAGCCGTAAGGCCGGGCTTTGCACGCGGCCTGCGGAAAGACCGGGGCGTATCTTGCGCCAAAGGAGAGGCGACAGATTGAAGCCCACCAGGTAATCCAGCGCGCGGCGCGCCTGCTGGGCATTGACCAGCGGAATGGAGATGTCGCGCGGATTTGCGACCGCCTCTTTCACCGCGCTCTGGGTGATCTCATAGAACACCACGCGCCGCATCTGCTTGCCCTTCATGCCGCGCTTGGCCTTGAGCAGCTCAGATATGTGCCAGGCAATGGCCTCCCCTTCGCGATCCGGGTCGGGCGCCAGGAAGATGTTGTCTGCTTCCGCAGCCGCCTTGGCGATTTCATCCATATGCTTGGCATTGCGCGCGATGGTTTCGTACTTCATGGCGTAGCCATTTTCCGTATCCACCGCCCCGGATTTCGGTATCAGGTCGCGCACATGACCGTATGAAGCAAGCACCTCGAAATCCTTGCCCAGGTATTTCTTCAGTGTCTTGGCCTTGGCCGGGGATTCAACTATCAGTAAGTTATTTGCCATATTTTATTGTTTGGGTATGCGCTCAGTGCAGCCCTGCGCCATCCGGCATGAGCATGTCTTCCACCAGCATGGGGTCAAGTTCCTCGCGCAGGTTCCACAATACCATCAGTGCGATCAGCTTGACTTTGTCCAGTGACAGATTGTCGCGCCCCATCGCCACCGCACGGTCAAGGATCATTTCCCGCTCCACCGGCGTAATCACCTTGTTCTGCTCCCAGAAGCTGATGAAGTGCAGCCCTTCGGTGCTGATACGGCTGAGTTCAAATTCTGCATAGCAACGGACGCCGCCCCGATTGATCGCATCTGGATAATTCTCCGCGCTGAGCCGCTTCAGTCCCGACAGCCATGTCAGTGCCAGGTGTATGTCATTGTCCTCGAAGCCTGCGGCGGTAAGCTTCAGGGAAAGCTTGTCTGGATCGGGGTAGTTGCCGGCATCGAAATAACTTTCAAATAAAAACATTAAAATATCAAACATGATGCTCCGGTAACAATGGTTTTAGGCAGTGCGCTGGTATAGCCCTCCCGGCAATGCGGCAACACGGCCTTCGAGTTCCAACTGTAACAGAATGGCGGATAGCGCTTCAATCGTCAAGCCGCTGCGCTCACACAGTATATCCATACCCAGCGGGTCATAGCCCATGTGCACCAGTATCGGGTGCTCCCCGGGGGGCGTCGCCCCGGCATCGGGCGGGGTGGCAAGGGGTAAGCCGGGGATATGGTTACTGAGCTCATCCAGGATGTCCTGGGCGTTTTCCACTAGCTTGGCGCCCTGCTTGATCAGGCTGTGGCAGCCTTTGGCCTGCGGGGAATGAATGGAGCCGGGGATGGCAAACACCTCGCGCCCCTGCTCCAGCGCCATGCGCGCGGTGATCAGAGAGCCGCTCTGCATTCCGGCCTCCACCACCAGGCAGCCCAGGGAAAGGCCGCTAATGATGCGGTTGCGGCGCGGGAAGTTTGCGGCGAGCGGCGGCGTACCCAGGGAAAATTCGGAAAGCAGCAATCCTCCCTCCGCCAGTTCGTGCGCCAATTCGCGGTTGACCGCGGGGTAAACGCGATCCAGCCCCGTCCCCACCACGGCGATGCTGCTGCCCCGCCCGCGCAGGCCCCCGCGATGGGCGGCGGAATCTATGCCATGCGCCATGCCGCTGACGATGCACAATCCCGCCGTACTGATTGCACTGGAAAACGATTCGGCATGGCCGATTCCCTGAGCGGTGGCGTTGCGGCTGCCGACAATGGCGAGTGAAGATTGGTTGAGCAAGGCGCGATTGCCCTTGGCATACAGCAGCGGAGGCGGGTCGGGAATATTGAGCAGCGCTTGGGGATAATCGTGATCGGCCAAGGTGACGATGCAGTTACCTTCGGCTGACAGCCAATCGGCAAGGGAATCCAGTTCCGTTTCGTCGGGCCCGCGCGCAATGGCTTCGGCCACCGCAGGCTTGACGTGCTGCCTCAGGGCAAGGTGGGAAGCGGCAAAAATCTGTTCCGGCGAACCGAATGCGGTGAGCAAGCGGCGCATCCCTTCACCCCCAAGTCCCGGAACCTGGGTGAGTGCGACCCACGACGCAAGTTCTGCGTCCATCGGCAGGGAACTCAGGGAGTCTGCGCCACGTCCATCATCTCGACTGGCATGCTAGATTGCATCACCAGTCCATAAGAGACGTTTTCAAAGGTGCGGAATACAAACAGCAAACCGTAGCGTATATTGGGCATTTCCATATCGCGCGAGTTAAACTGTGTGCCTTTAACTTTATCGCCCTTGCGGTACAGCGCCAGGACATGGCCGTTCTGCACGCCATCCCGCCGTCCATGGTTGATGACCACGATAGCCTGTTGCCCGGCCATGTTGATCCCGTTCACGATCTTCATCACGCGTGCCGACATTTCCGTATCCGGCGCGCGTGGGATAAAGTTTTCGGGATATTCGCCGGCGGATTGCACCAGACGGTCACCGGGATAAACTTCCTCGACTACCCCACCTATCTTCACCGTGCTGATTTCGCCGAATTTCTCAACCCGCGCAGTACCCAGGTAAACCGCCTCATATCCCAGCGTTTTTTTAGTGGATGGATCAATGAGGGGCTTGCCGGGGCGGTAAATCTGCCAATCCAGCCCCTTGTCACTCGGCAAGTTCTTTACATAGGCAATATCGCCATTGCTGAGAAGCGAGCGCTCGAAACCGGAAACGATAAGCGGAGCGCTTTCCATTTCGTTTTGTTCGATGACCAGCGTCTGGCTGAGGAACGGCTTGATGTCGCCATACGGAATGCTTGGAATGGCGTCATGCATGCCATCCACCACGCGGACCTTGGGATACAACCGGGTGCCCTTGCCAACACGGCCTGCGCTTTCGTCTACCGGCTTTTCAGTTTCTGTTTCTGGTGTAGGAGTTGTTTCAACTTCCGGCGGCTTCACCTCGGGAGCAGTCTCGCCAGCCACCTTCAGGGTGGGTGGGGTCGTAGTGTGGTCGAGCACGACCACATCTCCCGGGTAAATCCAGTGCGGGTTCTTGATCGCTTCCTTGTTCAGGCCCCATATTTTCGGCCATTTCCAAGGATCCTTGAAAAATTTCGCGGAGATATCCCACAGCGTATCCCCTTTTTTGACCACATAGCTATCCGGCGCATCTTCGCGGATTGACAGCGTATCGGCGAAAGTGAGCACGGGCAGCAAACAACAAATCAGCGATATAATCAGCTTTTGCATGGGAACCCCTGCGAAATTTAAGTTGGTATCCGGCCCAATGTTCATGCGCCAGCTTAAATTTTGCATCCAATTGTCTAAATTAGCAAGCTTTTATGGCTATCCTGAAAATATTGCAATATCCCGACGAGCGCCTGCATAAGATCGCCCGCAAGGTGCCGACCGTGACAGAAGCCACCCGCAAGCTGGTGCGAAACATGGCCGAGACCATGTATGCCGCCCCTGGCGTGGGGCTGGCGGCAACCCAGGTGGATGTCCACGAATGCATCATTGTGATTGACATTTCGGAACTGCACGACAACCTGCTGGTGCTGATCAACCCGGAGATTATCGCCAAAAGCGGCAGCTCCGTGCATGAGGAAGGCTGCCTCTCGGTACCGGGAATTTACGAAGACCTGGAGCGCGCCGAACGAGTCACGGTACGCGCGCTAAACGAGCGCGGCGAGCAGTTCGAGCTTGAGGCCGATGACCTGCTGGCGACTTGCATCCAGCATGAGATGGATCACCTGCTGGGGCGCGTGTTTGTCGAATATCTTTCCCCGCTCAAGCAATCGCGCATACGCGCCAAGCTCAAGAAGCGCCTTCGCGAAACTCTCTGAATGCTGGCCAATCAAAGTTTTTGGCCCATGAAAGTCACCGGCCCATGAAAATCATTTTCGCCGGCACTCCACCTTTTGCCGCTGCCGCGCTGGAAGCGCTGCTTGCGCGCCAATTTGAAGTGGTGGCGGTATTGACCCAGCCTGACCGGCCATCCGGGCGCGGCATGCAGCTTCATCCCAGCCCCGTCAAACAGGTGGCCCTGCAGCAGGGTTTGCCGGTATTGCAGCCGCCCAGCCTGAAGGATGAGGCCATCCAGCGCGAACTGGCCGCTTATGCGGCAGACGTGATGGTGGTCGCTGCCTATGGATTGATCCTGCCGCAAGTAGTCCTGGGCCTGCCGCGCCATGGCTGCCTGAACATCCACGCTTCGCTGCTGCCGCGCTGGCGGGGTGCAGCACCCGTACAGCGCGCCATCCTGGCGGGCGATGCGGAAACCGGCATTACCATCATGCAGATGGATGTTGGGCTGGATACCGGGGACATGCTGCTGAAAAAAAGCTGTCCGATCGAGCCCTCCGATAGCGCACAGACGCTGCTCGACAAGCTGACGGCATTGGGAGCCGAGGGCATCGTCGAGGCGCTGCCCTTGCTCGAGCAAAATCGATTGACGCGCATGACGCAGGACAACACGCAGGCGACCTATGCCGCCAAGCTCTCCAAGGCCGAGGCGCAGATAGACTGGACCCAAGCAGCGGGACAAATTGCGCGTGCTGTGCGCGCTTACAACCCCTTCCCGGCCGCAACAACCACCCTCAATGAAACTCCCCTCAAGATATGGCAGGCAAGCGTGCGCGAAGGGGTGTACGGTAAGCCGGGGACTGTGATGTCCGTGGAGAGAGACGGCATCATCGTGGCGTGCGGAAATGATGCATTGCGCTTGGAAGTGTTGCAGCGCCCGAACGCCAAGGCCATGGCCGCTGCCCAGTTTGTGCAG
Source organism: Gallionellaceae bacterium (assembly GCA_041490205.1). Classification (GTDB taxonomy): domain Bacteria; phylum Pseudomonadota; class Gammaproteobacteria; order Burkholderiales; family Gallionellaceae; genus DATDDB01. Next base: position 2,637 of record JBGPSQ010000089.1, on the reverse strand, counting down.
GGATTTCCCGTGAACCCCGGCGATCGCTGCACTTCTTCCGCCTGATCATGGATGCGGCGCAACAAGGAGCCAGTCAGGTTGTCTGCAAAGTATTGGGCGGGCGCAACCTGACCCAGGTGCTGAGCACGGCGCTGCAATCCAGCGGCTTGCCGCCACAACAGCGCGCGGCATTGCAGGACTTGAGCTATGGCACGCTGCGTTTTTACGGCCAGTTGGATCGCGTACTGCGGCAACTGCTGCACAAGCCGGTGCAGGACGAACGATTGCGTTGTCTGTTGCTGGTGGCGCTGTACCAGTTGCAATACAGCAAAGCTGCCCCCCATGCGGTGGTGGATCATGCCGTTCGCGTCGCGCGCAGATTCAACCCCGGAGCAGCTGGACTGGCAAACGCGGTGCTGCGCCAGTTCCTGCGCAAGCGTGATGAACTCCTGTCCGCCGCCGCCGAAAGCGAGGAAGGGCGTTACTCCTATCCGCAGTGGTGGATAGATGAGATCAGGGGACAGTATGGCGCCGCGACTGAGGCTATATTGCTGGCCGGCAACCTGCACCCCCCCATGACACTGCGGGTAAACCGCCGCCGCACCTCCCCGGACGATTATCTGCGCATGCTGTCGGCACAAGACATCAGCGCCAGCCGGATTGGCGCCGATGCGCTCCTGCTGGAGCGCCCCGTGCCGGTGGAGAGGCTGCCGGGATTCGGCGATGGACTGGTTTCGGTACAGGACGCTGGTGCGCAATATGCCGCACGCTTGCTCGATGTGCATGACGGCATGCGCGTGCTCGATGCTTGCGCCGCGCCCGGCGGCAAGAGCACCCATATACTGGAACTGGCTCAAGTCGATTTGCTGTCCCTGGACAAGGACGACCAGCGCCTGCAAAGCGTGCAGGAAAACATGCAGCGCCTGCAATTGTCCGCACATTTGCAAGCAGGCGATGCCGCCCGTCCGGAAGACTGGTGGGATGGACGGCCATTCCAGCGCATCCTCGCTGACGTTCCCTGTTCCGCGTCCGGCGTGGTGCGCCGTCATCCCGATATAAAATGGCTGCGCCGCCGTGAAGATATCGTCGGATTTGCGCAACAACAGGGTGCTATCCTGGCCGCGCTGTGGCAGACCTTGGCCAGTGATGGTAAATTGCTCTATGCGACCTGTTCCGTTTTTGCCCAGGAAAACCGGGGGGTTATCGATGAATTCATGCGCCAGCACAGCGACGCCCGGCGACTGCCATTGCCGGTGCCCGGGATGAACGAAGAACCCGGGGTTAACGAAGGACAAATTCTGCCCAATGAGCAGCACGATGGCTTTTTCTACACCCTTTTGCACAAGCATGCCTAAGGGACTGCGGCTGTGGTTTGCCGCCATGCTGTTTGGGGCGTTCATTCCTGCCGCCCTTGCAGGCGGGCTTGCTGTGGAAAAGGCCGAACTGCGCCGGGCGGGAGACAGTTACCAGCCTGTTGCAGATTTCACCGTCACCCTGAACCCGGTTGTCGAACAGGCGCTGACACACGGCGTCCCGCTTTATTTTACCGCCGAATTCACGCTGGTACGGCACCGCTGGTACTGGCTGAATGAGGTTGTGGCGCAGGACGAACAAACGGTCAGGCTTTCCTACAATGCATTGACACGCCAGTATCGCATCACCCATGGCTCGCTGTTCCAGAACTTCAGCAATCTGGACGACGCGCTGCACACCCTGGCCCATCAGTCCTTTGTGCAGTTCGCGGCGCAATCGCTCAGGCCGGGCTCAAGCTACGTTGCATCCGTGCGCATGAGTCTGGATCCGACCCAATTGCCCAAACCATTGCAAATCAACGCGCTGGTCAATACCGACTGGGAAATGGATTCCGCCTGGCATCGCTGGGAAGTTAACCTGCCCCACACCGCTTCTGTCGATAGCAGCAATGGCCCGGAGCCGCACTAAATGCAGGCCATGAAATATCTCGTCATCCTGAGTGCGGCGCTGGGCGCCGTGCTGATCTACCTGCTGTCAGGCGCCAGCGCCAATAGCGAATTTTTCCTGCACAACTATTACGGCCTGCTGGCCGTGGCGGGCGGCCTGGCACTATTGCTCACCGTGCTGACGGGATACCAGATGTGGCAACTGATGAGCAAGATCCGCAACCATGTGTTCGGCGCGAAACTGACCTTGCGCCTGGCGCTATTCTTCTCCCTGGTCGCCATCCTCCCCGGCCTGCTCGTTTATGCGGTATCGGTGCAATTCCTGGATAAAAGCATTGAGTCATGGTTCGATGTCCGCGTGGAAAAAGCGCTGGGAAGCAGCCTGAACCTGGGACGCGGCGCGCTGGAAAACAGCCTTGCAGAGCTGTCGAGAAAGGGCCGGTTTGTCGCTTTGTTGCTTTCGCAAAAACCCCCGGAACAATATGCGCCTACGCTCAAACTACTGGTTGATGAAGGCGCAACGCATGAAATCTCTCTGTTCAATAAAGAGGGACGGTTGCAGGCTTTTTTCACCCGTTTGCCCGGCAGCAAATCACCGGACATGCCCGATGATGCCATGATGCGCGACACCCTGAAGAATGGCGTTTATGCATTCGTGGACGCTGAATCCGACAAGCGCCTGGAGTTACGCGTTCTGGTAACGCTCACTCCGGCGCAACCGGGCATGAGCGGCGTGCGC
>JBGPSQ010000088.1:0-10665 GCA_041490205.1 Gallionellaceae bacterium | reverse complement strand
CCACCCAGGCCGCATGATAGCCGCCGGTTTCCACGATCACCGAGCACATGTCACGCAACAATTGCTGTTCGTCCTCGGCAAATACCAGCGTGCGATTGCACTCGCCTATGGTTTCCAGCGCATGGTTGAGCTTGAGCAGCCGCTCTTCGCTGTGCTTGCGCTGGGTGATGTCCTCGAATGACACGATGGCGGCGGCCACATCCTTGGTGCCCGCTTCAAAAAGGGGTTCCGAGTTCACGTTCAGCCATTGCAATTCGCCCGACGGTTTTTCGAGGCCGATGACGATGTTGGTGAGTGCCGCGCCGGATTGCAAAGTTCTGGTGGCCGGCAACTCATCGGCGGCAAAGGGCATCTTGTCTTCATGACGGACTACCCAGCCAGGAGCCGCCTGGCTGGATCCCATGAGCTGATCCTTGCTTATGCCGAGTATGCGTTCGGCTGCCGGGTTGGAAAGTTGGATCACGCCGCCCCGGCTGTAAAGCAAAACGCCCTCCGCCAGCGACTCGAACATCGAGCGGAATCGCGCCTCGCTGTTGCTCAATGCCAGCTCCGCTTTCTTGCGGTCGGTAATGTCCGTCATGATGCCGATCATGCGCAACGGCTTCTTCTGTCCATCCCATTCCACCACCTTGGCGACTGTACTGAGCCATATCCAGTCGCCGGCCCTGGTGCGCCTGCGGAACTCGATGGACACCGGCCCGCCGTTTTCGACGCATCTCGAAAAGGCATTCATCACCGCCCCCTGCTCATCGGGATGCAGGCTTTCCTGCCAATGCTTCAAATTTGCGTCAAATGTCTCCGGGTCGTACCCCATCATGGTGGCATATTCCGGGCTGATGGAGGCCATGCCGGTCTGGACGTTCAGGTCAAACCACGCCTGGTGCGCAGCGCTGAAGGCCAGCCGCAGCCGCTCCTCGCCGTCGCGCACCGCCTGCTCCATCTGCTTGCGTTCGGTGATGTCGTACATGATGTGCAACGAATACAAATAGCGCCCTTCACCGTCCGTAATCGCGGCGGCGCGAGAGAGGTAAATCTTGCCATTTTCCAGGCGAACCTCCTCTTCCCCCTCCCCTCCTTCCTGAACCAGCTTGCGGCAAAGCGGCAAGGGGCCGCTACCCTTGGGGAATATTTCATAGTATGGCTTGCCGATCACCTCCTTCACCGACATGCCGGCCAGGTCGGCATAGGCGCGATTGGATCGCGTCACCTTGTATGACGCGTCATGCATGAAAATGGGGTCTTGTATGGTGTCGAGCGCGACCAGCCACTCGTGATGGGCATTCTTGATCTGCCGGCTGATTTCGTCTCCCGGCATGTACAGCAGCGCGGTGCGATCGCCTATAGGCGCGTTTTTGCTAGTCATGTTTCAACTCGCAAAACATGCCGCTGCCATAAATCCGGAGAGGTGCAGTTCGAATCCGGTGCAACTGGAACCAGCGCATTACGCCCCCTTTCGCAGGATGAGTAATTGCGCCTGATAATCTAGCACCAATAGCCCAATTTTGATATACGTAGGGCCGTTTATGCCATATGCATATCAACCGGAATGCTGGTCAACACGCGGCTGGACCAACAGCATGCGTTGGGAATTCAGTACACGCGCGCCTTGAGCGGGAACGATTCCACGGTGAGGGGCTTCAGGCGCACAGGTTTGTAATCCAGGCGCCGCCCTTCGCTGAAGTAGAGCGAGTGCTTCAGCCATTTGTCGTCGTCGCGTCCCGGGAAATCGCCGCGCGCGTGCGCCCCGCGGCTTTCCTCGCGCGCGGCGGCGGCATGCATGGCAGCCTGCGCCACTTCGATCAGGTTATCCAGTTCCAACGCCTCGATGCGCGCGGTGTTGAACACCCGGCTCTTGTCGCCGATTTCCGTGCGCTTGGCGCGTTCGGCCACTTCGATGATTTTCGCCACGCCTTCGGCCAGCAGATCGGGAAAGCGGAACACTCCGCAATGGGCCTGCATGACGCGGCGCATTTCGGCCCCCACTTCGGCCACGCTTTCTCCGCCCTTCTGCGCTTCGAGCCGCGCCAGCCGCGCCAGGGAACGATCCGCCGCGTCGCCCGGCAAAGGCTTGGGGTGCGGGTTGCGCTGCAAATCCTCGACGATCTGGCGGGCCGCTTCGCGCCCGAACACGATGAGGTCGAGCAGCGAGTTGCAGCCCAGGCGGTTTGCGCCGTGCACCGACACGCAGGCGCATTCGCCCACCGCATAAAAGCCCTGCACGATTTCTTCCGGCCCGTGATGGTAGGGTGCGACAACCTGGCCGTGATAATTGGCGGGTATGCCGCCCATCATGTAATGCGCGGTCGGCACCACGGGAATGGGCGCCTTGGCCGGGTCGACATGCGCGAACTTGATCGCGATGTCGCGGATGCCGGGCAGGCGGTGGCGGATAATCTCTTCGCCTACATGGTCCACCTTGAGCAACACATGGTCGCCGTGCGGCCCGCAGCCGCGCCCCTCCTTGATCTCGGTGGCGATCGCGCGCGACACCACGTCGCGGCTGGCCAGGTCCTTCGCGGTCGGCGCGTATTTCGGCATGAAGCGCTCGCCGTCCTTGTTGATGAGGTAACCGCCCTCGCCGCGCACGCCTTCGGAAATCAGCACGCCCGCGCCATACACGCCGGTGGGATGGAACTGGAAGAATTCCATGTCCTGCAAGGGAATGCCAGCGCGTGCCGCCATGCCGAGGCCATCACCGGTATTGATATAGGCATTGGTACTGGATGCGAAAATGCGCCCGGCGCCGCCCGTGGCAAACAGGGTGGCACGCGCCTCGAATATCATCACCTCCCCGGACTCGATCTCCATGGCGGTCACGCCCAGCACTTCACCCTCCTCGTCGCGGATCAGGTCCAATGCCATCCACTCGACAAAGAAATGGGTGTTGGCGCGCACGTTCTGCTGGTATAGCGTGTGCAGCAGCGCGTGGCCGGTGCGGTCAGCCGCTGCGCAGGCGCGCTGAACCGGGTTCTTGCCGTATTCCTGCATGTGGCCGCCGAACGGGCGCTGGTAAATCTTTCCGCTGTCGAGCCGGTCGAACGGCATGCCGTAATGCTCAAGCTCGTAAACCACCTCGGGTGCTGCGCGGCACATGAACTCGATGGCATCCTGGTCGCCGAGGTAGTCCGAGCCTTTCACGGTGTCGTACATGTGCCAGTGCCAACTGTCCTCGGTCACATTGCCCAAGGATGCCGCAATGCCGCCCTGCGCCGCGACCGTATGCGAACGCGTGGGAAACACCTTTGACAGCACCGCCACCTTCAGCCCCGCTTCGGACAAAGCCAGCGCTGCGCGCATCCCCGCGCCGCCCGCGCCGACCACCACCACATCGAATGTCCTCTTGGCCACCGCCATCACAACCCCCAGAGTATCTGCACCGACCAGATCGCATACATCATCAGCGACAGGATCACCAGCACATGGATCGCCAGCCGCGCGAAATCCGGTTTCACGTAGTCCATCACGATGTCGCGCACGCCGACCCAGGCATGAAAAAACGCCGCCAGCAGTGCCAGCAGCGTGAACGAGCGCACCAAGTTGTTTGAGAACAAGGCCGTCCAGGCGGCATACCCCACGGGCGCGTTCATCAACACCCAGCCTGCGATGAACAGCGCATAGGCCGCCATTACCACGGCGCTGACGCGCTGCATGAGCCAGCCGCGCAGGCCGTAATGCGCGCCGGTGACTACGCGGTTCACCATAGCCGCACCCCCAGCAAGACGGTCAGCGCCAAGCTCACGGCCAACACCCATTTACCGCTGGCGCGCGCCTGCGCCAGCTTGACGCCTGCGTCCATGTCTATCGCAAGAAATCGGAGCCCTGCACAGAAATGATGCAGGAATGCCCATAACATGGCCAGCAGGAACAATTTGCTGGCCGGATGACGCAGCAACTCAACCAACCCGGTATAAGTCTCGATGGAGCGCAGGCTTTGTTGCATTATCCACAGCAATATGGGCAAGGCCAGGAACATCAATGCCCCGCTGACGCGGTGCAGGATGGAAACCAAGCCGGGCAGAGGCAGCCGGATCAGGCGCAGATCGAGGAATTTCGGGCGATTGTTATTCATTATTACCGGTCTGACGGGACGCAAAATAACCCGGGCTCAATCTTACACCCTTTGCACGGACATGGAACACTGGCAGAATGTCTCCATTACAAATTTGCGGGAGAACCTGACATGAAAGCCCCCATCCGAGTTGCCATCACCGGCGCCGCAGGCCAAATCGGGTATAGCCTGCTGTTTCGCATCGCCAACGGCGACATGCTGGGCCGCGAACAGCCCGTCATCCTGCAATTGCTGGATGTGCCCCAAGCCCAGCAAGCCCTGCACGGGGTGGCGATGGAACTGGAAGACTGCGTTTTCCCCATGCTGCAGCAGGTCATCGTCACCGACGACCCCAAAATCGCGTTCCGCGATGCCGAGGTGGCGCTGCTGGTCGGCGCCCGCCCGCGCGGCAAGGGCATGGAACGCAAGGATCTGCTGGAGGCGAACGGCGCGATCTTTTCGGAACAGGGCAAGATGCTCAACGAATTCGCTGCGCGCCACATCAAGGTGCTGGTGGTAGGCAACCCCGCCAACACCAATGCCCTGATCGCAATGAAGAACGCTCCCGATCTCGACCCGAAGAATTTCAGCGCGATGATGCGCCTGGACCACAATCGCGCCATTGCGCAGGTATCGCAAAAATTATTCCAGCCGATACAGGACATCAAGAAGATGGTGGTGTGGGGAAACCATTCCGGCACGCAATATCCCGACCTGTCACACGCCGAAATCCGCGGCCGCAAGGTGCTGGACATGTTGCGGCAAAACGGCTGGGAAGAGTGGATCGAAAGCGCCTTCATCCCCACCGTGCAAAAGCGCGGCGGGGCGGTGATCGAGGCGCGCGGCCAGTCGAGCGCGGCGAGCGCGGCCAATTCCGCGATCAACCATGTGCATGACTGGCTGCTGCACTCGCACCATAACGACTGGGTGACCATGAGCGTGCCCTCGGACGGCAGCTACGGCATCCCGGAAGGGGTGATCTACGGTTTCCCGGTCACCTGCCGCAACGGCCATTACCAGATCGTGCAGGGTTTGCCGGTCAGCGACCTGGGACGCAAGCATATGCTGGACAGCCACCGCGAATTGCTCGAAGAACGCGATCACATCAAACATTTGCTCGGAAAATAAAAAAAGGAACCGTCATGTCAAACCAAATCGAATCCGTACTCCATGAAACCCGCGTCTTTCCGCCTTCCTCCGCATTCGCAGCCCAGGCCAATGTCTCGGGCATGGAAGCCTATCGTGCGCTGGTCGAGGCCGCGCAGAAGGACCACGCCGGCCATTGGGCGAAACTGGCGCGTGAACACATCCGTTGGCACAAACCTTTCACCAAGGTGCTGGATGAAAGCAACGCCCCGTTCTACAAATGGTTCGAAGACGGCGAACTGAATGTTTCCTGGAATTGCCTGGACAAGCACCTCACCACCCAGCCGGAAAAGACCGCGCTGATTTTCGAGGCGGACGACGGCAAGGTCACCCGCGTAAACTACCGCGAACTGCATGGCCGCGTGTGCCAGTTCGCCAATGCTCTCAGGTCGCGCGGCATCAAGAAGGGCGACCGCGTCGTGATCTACCTGCCGATGAGCATCGAGGCCGTGGTGGCCATGCAGGCATGCGCACGCATCGGCGCGATCCACTCGGTGGTATTCGGCGGCTTCTCCGCCAAGAGCCTGCACGAGCGCATCCTGGATGCCCGGGCATGCGCTGTGATCACCGCCGATGGGCAGATGCGCGGCGGAAAGGTGATGCCGCTGAAACCCATCGTGGACGAGGCGCTGGCCACCGGGGGATGCGAGAGCGTCAAAAGCGTGATCGTTTACAAACGCGCGGGCAATGAAATCACATGGGACGCGGGACACGATGTGTGGTGGCACGAAATCACGGCCTCACAGCCCGCCGCCTGCGAACCGGAATGGGTGGGCGCCGAGCACCCGCTGTTCATACTCTATACCTCCGGCTCTACCGGCCACCCCAAGGGCGTGCAGCATTCCAGCGGCGGTTACCTGCTGGGCGCCATGATCACCATGCAGTGGGTATTCGACTACAAGCCCTCCGACGTTTTCTGGTGTACTGCGGACGTGGGCTGGGTCACCGGCCATAGCTACGTGACTTACGGCCCGCTGGCGATGGGCGCGACTGAAGTCATCTTCGAGGGTATTCCTACTTATCCGGATGCAGGGCGCTTCTGGAAAATGATACAGGATCACAAGGTCACCACTTTCTACACCGCGCCGACTGCGATCCGCTCGCTCATTAAGCTGGGCGGCGACCTGCCCGGGAAATACGATCTCTCCAGCCTGCGCCTGCTGGGCAGCGTGGGCGAACCGATCAACCCGGAAGCCTGGATGTGGTACTACACGGTGGTTGGCAAGGAGCGCTGCCCCATCGTTGACACCTGGTGGCAAACCGAAACAGGTTGCCACATGATTGCACCGCTTCCCGGCGCGGCGCCACTGAAGCCCGGTTCCTGCACATTGCCGATCCCGGGCATAGAAGTCGCGGTTGTGGATGAACTCGGCCACGAAGTCGGCGCCGACAAAGGCGGCTCGCTGGTCATCAAGAAACCGTTCCCCTCGCAGATACGCACCATCTGGGGCAACCCGGAACGCTTCAAAAAAGGCTATTTCCCGGAAGAAATGCGCGGTGCCTACCTGGCGGGAGACTCCGCCTTCCGCGACGAGGACGGCTATATCTGGATCATGGGGCGCAACGACGACGTACTGAAAGTTTCCGGTCACCGTCTCGGCACCATGGAAATCGAATCCGCGCTGGTCGCCCACCCGCTGGTGGCCGAGGCGGCCATCGTCGGCCGCCCGCATGACATCAAGGGCGAAGCCGTGGTCGCCTTCGTCGTGCTAAAGGGCGCGCGCCCGGCCGATTCCGCCCGCGCCAAGGAAATCATCGAAACCCTGCGCGAATGGGTGGGCAAGGAAATCGGCCCCATCGCCAAGCCCGACGAAATCCGCTTCGGCGACAACCTGCCCAAGACCCGTTCCGGCAAGATCATGCGCCGCCTGCTGCGCGACATTTCACAAGGGAAAGAGATCACGCAGGATACTTCTACTCTCGAGAACCCAGCTATCCTCGAACAACTCAAAGAGATTGTTCGGTAAGAATAGGCAGCTTTGCCGGAACCAAAACCCATCCTTCCTTATCGAAGAAGTTGTTTGATAAGGAAGGATGGTCTCGGCCACGGCCATCCTGGAACATTTGAAGGCAATCGTACGATAGGAAGAATCAATGGATGACCCAAAAATCAAGCGTCTGGTGATAACGCTGTTGGTGAGCGTCGCCGTCATCCTGGTGCTCAAGATGGTGCTGCTCAAGGCCACCAAGGCAAGCATCGCAGCAAACAAGGCTGTTGCCGAAAAAAACCATGCTGCTGCTCCCCCCATGGTTGACGGGCAACCAGCCGCGATCCCTGCCGCGACTCCCGCATCGGCAGCAAATTGAACCCGGCCTTCCAACCAATGAGTTTTGAAGAAGCCGGCTATGAGGTCATTGAAGACATGATCTCCCCGGCATTGGCGCAATCGTTGCTGGCCGGCCTGACCAGGCTGAACCTGGAGCCTTTGAGCGGCGGAATTCGCAGGATAGACAAGCTGGTTCCCCAGGTGGCCGACCTTGCTTGCTCATCTCGTTTCATCTCGACCGCCCGACGGTATTTGCCCGGCCAGCCGCAACTGGTGCGAGCAATTTATTTTGACAAGTCACCCGGCAACAATTGGTTTGTCACCTGGCATCAGGACAGGACCGTTGCGGTATCCAAACGCTTCGAGGCGGAAGGCTGGGGGCCCTGGTCCATCAAGTCCGGCACATGGCATGTGCACCCCCCGCTCAAAGTGCTGCAAAACATGGTCACCCTCCGCGTGCATCTCGACCCGGCAACCCTGTTCAATGGTTGCCTGAAGATAATCCCGGGTTCGCATAACATCGGGCTGCTTCCCGCCGACATGGTGCAAGACCATATAGATGGCGAGCGGGTTGTTTACTGCGAATCGCCGGCGGGCGGGGCTGTCGTCATGCGCCCGCACATACTTCATTCATCAGAAAAATCCTCGGATTCGATGCCGCGCAGGATATTGCATTTCGAGTATTCCTGTTATCCCCTGCCGGAAGGCATCTCATGGAACGCTTGATACTTTCGGCCATGAAATGCCCCGGATGACCTGATACCGCCAAGCGTCCTGAACGCCCCGGCGGCATTTATAACCCCATCGAGCCGCGCCGGATAAAATCCATTCCGTAAAAATACGTATTCTGCCAGGGTGGGGTATGCTCCACCCGGCAAAACGTGATACATTGGCATAAAATGGTTCAAGCCTGACCTGCCGAGACAGCAAAAATCGACAGGTGGTTCGCACCAAAAATGCATGCCGCCATGTACGAAACAGGATAAACCCGGTATCTACGTGCAATGGAAAAAAAACAAATCCCAGTCGATGATTTACGGTTCGGCATGTACGTGCTGGAACTGGATCGCCCTTGGATTGGCACTCCCTTCATGTTCCAGGGTTTTCCGATCGCGTCCGAAGAGCAGATCGAGGAGCTCCGGAAATACTGCCGCACCGTTTACATAGACCCCGAGCGCCAGACTCACGACATCAGTTTCAAGGGGGCGCCGGCGGAATACCGCGGCCAGCCGCTGGTGCGCGGAACGACCATTTACAAGGACTCTGCACCACTTGAGCAGGAACTGCCCGTAGCCAAGGCGATTTACGCCACTTTCGAGCACAGCGTGCAGCACACCCTGGAATCGGTCCGCACCACGGGCGACCTTGACGCCAAGCAGGTGACCGGGATCGTGGGGAAAATGACGCGCAGCATCGAGCGCAATCCTGACGCCATGTTGCTGCTGCACCGGATGCAGGAAAGAAGCAACGACGAGTTCAACCGCGCCGTGGACAACTCTATCCACATGATCACGTTCGGCCGGTTCCTGCAATTCCCCAGCGAACGGCTTGAACTCCTCGGGATGGCCGGGCTGCTGCTCGACATCGGCAAGATCAACCTGCCGGAAGAAATCCTGCGCAAGAAAGACAAGCTGACGGCGGAGGAATACGAGTTCTCCAAGCAGCATGTCATGCACTCAGTCAATCTCATCAAATCAGTGCCTAACCTTCCCAAGGGCCTTGCCGACATTGTATTGCAGCACCATGAAAGGCTGGACGGCAGCGGTTATCCGCAGGGACTTTCCGGCCCCCAGATCACGATTGACGGCGCTATCGCCGGGCTGGTGAACACCTACTGCGCCCTCATTTCAAAGCGCACCTATGCGGAACAGACATCCGCCTCCAATGCGCTCAACATGCTGTTCAAGCTGCGCGGCACGCTGTTCCACGACGCCCTGGTCGAACAATTGATCCAGTGCATCGGGATATATCCGGTCGGCAGCGCGATAGAGCTCAACACAGGCGAGATAGGGGTGGTGATCGCACAGAATCTCATACGCCGCCTGCAACCCAAGGTGATGCTGGTGCTTGACCATCTGTGGAAGCCGATCCGCCCGCAACTGATGCTGGATCTCGTCAAGGAACCCAAGGCCAGCACAGGCGAACCCTACCGCATCAAGCGCACCATTCCGAACGACCAGTTACCGATTGACCCACATGAATTCTTCCTCTGAGGGGGCTGCCGGGGGCGGTGCAACTGCAATCTTGCATGACACCCTCCTGGACCGTTTTTCCGGTCGCCTGCAAAGCATCCTCACGGATGCATCCGCAAAAGGCGAAAACGTCACCCTGATGATGGTGCATGCGGCAGCCATAGACCGCACTGACGCCCGCCACGGTTTTCAGGCGGGAAGCTCCCTGTCGGAAAGGATAGCCAGCGTCCTGCGCACGAAAGTCCTGCGCAAGCGCGATGAAATCGAAATCCTTGCGCGGGACGAATATATCTGCATCCTGCCCGGTGTGCCTTCGGTAGAAATTGCGATGCTAGCTGCCCAGCGGGTAATGGCCTTCCTCGGTGCGGCACCTCTGGAACTGGGCCAGGCAACCGAGTTTGCGGATGCCGCGGTCGGCATCGCCATGTTCCCGGAGCACGGGCACGATGCAGCCGCGTTGCTGCAACGCGCCAAGCATGCCCTGCTCGCCGCGCGCGGCCGCAACGACAGAATATGCATCTACGAAAACCGTGAAGGCGGGCTTCCCGCAGACCAATCGCAATACGCGGCCCGCATGGCCACGGCGCTCGAACAAAACAGCCTGGCCCTGCACTACATGCCGCAAATCTGCCTGCGCACCGGCAAGCTGACCGGCGCGGAGGCCCTGTTGCGCTGGACCGATGAAGTCATGGGCCCCGTGCCGCCGCATGACGCCGTGCAAGCAGCCGAATCCAGCGGTCTCATGGACCGGCTGAGCCAATGGATCATCACCAGTGCCGTGCAGCAGTGCGCGCAGTTCCGGGAGATCGACCCCAATTTCAAGGTGAGCGTGAACATCTCCCCTTCCAATCTGCACGAGCCCGACCTGCCGCTTTATATAGACCGCGCGCTCCGCACCTGGGGCGTGGACAGCAGCAACCTCTCCATCGAAATCACCGAAACCGCGATGATCACCAACCAGGCCGCCGCCAATGAAATATTGCGCGAGCTCAAGTCCTACGGAATGCGGATT
>JBGPSQ010000087.1:0-10706 GCA_041490205.1 Gallionellaceae bacterium | reverse complement strand
TGACGACTTCAAGGCGCATGAGGCGCGCGTGTGCATTGCCGAAGGCTATGTGCTGAACGACAAGCGCCGCGCGCGCGTTTTCACCGCGCAGCAGTATTTCAAGACGCAAGCCGAAATGGCCGCGCTGTTCGCCGACCTGCCGGAAGCCTTGCAAAACAGCGTGGAAATCGCCCGGCGCTGTAATCTGACTCTGAAACTGGGCAAGCCGCACCTGCCGGATTTTCCCACGCCGAACGGCGAGAGCCTGGACGATTTTCTGCGCACCGAATCGGAACGCGGCTTGCATGCGCGCATGCTGCAACTATTCCCGGGCGAAGCGGAACGCGCCGCTAAATTGGAGGAATATTCCGGGCGGCTCGATTTTGAAATCGGGACTATCATCAAGATGGGTTTTCCCGGCTACTTCCTGATCGTGGCCGATTTCATCCGCTGGGCGAAGAGCAACGGGGTGCCAGTGGGGCCGGGCCGCGGCTCCGGCGCGGGTTCGCTGGTTGCATACAGCCTGGGCATCACCGACCTCGACCCCTTGCGCTATGCGCTGCTATTCGAGCGCTTCCTCAATCCTGAGCGCGTGTCCATGCCCGACTTCGACGTGGACTTTTGCCAGGACGGGCGCGAGCGGGTGATCGATTATGTGAAGCAGAAATACGGCGCCGATTGCGTGTCGCAGATCGCCACCTTCGGCACCATGGCATCCAAGGCGGTTATCCGCGACGTCGGGCGCGTGCTGGATTTTCCGTATGGCCTGTGCGACCGGCTTTCCAAGCTGGTGCCACTGGAAGGCGTAAAGCCGGTGTCGCTCAAGAAAGCGCGCGAGCTGGAGCCTGAATTCAACGCGATCATCAACAGCGAAGAGGGCGTGGAAGAATTGCTCGAACTGGGCGAGCGCCTGGAAGACATGGTGCGCAACGTCGGCATGCATGCGGGCGGCGTGCTGATCGCGCCGGGCAAGCTCACCGACTTTTGCCCGCTCTATTGCGCCGAGGGCAGCGACAGCGTGGTGAGCCAGTACGACAAGGACGACGTGGAGCTGGCGGGGCTGGTGAAATTCGACTTTCTCGGGTTGCGCACGCTCACCATCATAGACTGGGCGGTGAAGTATGTGAACCTGCTGGCGAAGGGAGAGGGGACGCTCTTTAACATCGAGGCCGTGCCTCTTGATGACAAGGATACCTACGACCGCATTTTCAAGCCCGCCAACACCACGGCGGTGTTCCAGTTCGAATCGCGCGGCATGAAGGATACCTTGGTGAAAGCCAAGCCGGACTGCATGGAAGACCTGATCGCGCTGAACGCGCTCTACCGGCCTGGCCCGATGGATTACATCCCCAACTTCATCAACCGCAAGCACAAGAGGGAGAGCGTGATCATACCGCACCCCAACCTGGAGCCGGTGCTTGCCACCACCTACGGCATCATGGTGTACCAGGAGCAGGTGATGCAGGCTGCACAGGTGGTGGCGGGCTATAGCCTGGGCGGCGCCGATTTGCTGCGGCGTGCGATGGGCAAAAAGAAAGCCGAGGAGATGGCCGAGCAGCGCGAGATTTTCGTGACTGGCGCAGCCAAAAATAATATCGGCACGACCCAAGCGAACGAAATTTTCGACATCATGGAAAAGTTCGCGGGTTATGGCTTCAATAAGTCGCACGCCGCCGCCTATTCGCTGGTCGCCTACCAGACCGCCTACCTCAAGTGCCACCACCCGGCCGCGTTCATGGCCGCCACCCTGACCTCGGAAATGGACAACACCGACAAGGTCAGTTTTTTCTACCAGGATACGCTGCAACAAGGGGTGGTCATCCTGCCGCCGGACGTCAACTCCTCCATTTACCGCTTCGCCCCGGTGGACGAGAAGACCATTTCCTACGGTCTGGGGGCGATCAAGGGCACGGGTCAGGCCGCCATCGAAAATCTTGTCGCCGCGCGCGAACAGGGCGGCGTCTTCAAGGACTTGTTCGACTTTTGCCGCCGCGTGGATAACCGCGTCGTCAACCGCCGCGCCATCGAGGCGCTGATACGGGGAGGCGCGTTCGATAAAATTTCCGATCATCGCTGCCAACTGCTGGCCTCGCTCGATGCTGCGCTCGGCAGCGCAGACCAGTATGCGCGCGCCGCCAACCAGAACAGCCTGTTCGGCGAAGAGGACGATGCAGCGCTTGCCGTGCCGCTCGCCAATGTGCCGTGCTGGGGCGCGCGCGAACAATTGCAGAATGAAAAACTTGCGTTGGGTTTTTACCTCAGCGGCCACCCTTATCAGGAATATGCCGAGGAGTTGGCGAATTTCGTCAAACTGAAACTCGTTGACGTAACGCCGCAACTTGCCGGGCAAGGCCATAATGGCAATGGCAATGGCAGGCGCAACAGCGGCATCCAGGTCGTGTTGGCTGGCATTGTCTCCGGCGTGCGTCCGTTGCAGACGCGGCGCGGGAGGATGTGTGTGGTCACGCTGGACGATGGCAGCGCACAAATTGAAGTAATGGTGTTTAACGAGCAGTATGAACGTAGTCGCCCGTGGATACGCGAAGACGAATTGCTGGTGGTGCGCGGCAAGGCCAGTCTGGATGACTACTCAGGCGGAATGCGTGTGACCGCCGAAGAAGATCCGCTTGATTTCGCCTCCGCGCGCTCCATCTTCGCCAAGCGGCTAGAATTGACGGTCAATGCCGAGAGCAAGGTGCGCGTCTCGCAATTGAAGGAACTGCTCGCGCCATACCGTGACGGCAGGTGCCCGATCCTGCTGGATTACAGCAACGGCTTGGGCAACGCGCCGCTGAAGCTGGGAGACGAGTGGAGCGTTTCGCTGGCCGATGACCTGGTTAATAGCTTGCGCGCCTTGCTCGGCGCGCAGAATGTGCGCATCAACTATGCGGCGGGAATATAGCGGGTTTCGGCGAACTGTTTAAAAAACCATAGTGCTATAATGGTCATGCATTAAGGCAGGGATGTCCTGTTCAGGGAGAGGCTATGAATCTTGCGAAAGTCGCTATTTTGTTGTTTTCCGGATGGTTTATGGTGATGGGGGCGAGTTTCGCCCAAGAAGCGGGAGGATCCGGTTCAGTCGTCGGAGAGGCATACGAGAAAACGCTGCGCGATGCCGACAGCCTGATCAAGAGTGGAAAGCCGGCGGAGGCATATGCCCTGCTCGAGCCGCTTGAATTTGAACATGCGGGCGAAGAACGCTTTGATTACCTGCTGGGGGCTGCTGCGCTGGACAGCGGCAAGCCGGACAAGGCGACCCTCGCCTTGGAGCGGGTGCTGATGGTAAACCCGAATTCAGCCGGTGCGCGCCTGGATATTGCACGCGCGTACTACCAGTTGGGCGATATGTTGCGCGCCAAGGCGGAATTTGAAACGGTGCTGAAGCAAAACCCTGCACCGGCAGCACGCACCACGATCGATCATTACCTGCAGGCCATCGCTTCGCAGGAGCCGGGGAGTAAAACGCACCTCTCCGGCTATGTCGAGGGCGCGCTTGGCCGTGACAGCAACGCCAATAATGCCACCGCGCAATCGCAAGTCAACGTCAACATTCCCGGCGTTGGCCCCTTTGTGGCCTCGCTCAACCCGACCAGCCTGAAAACGGCGGACAACTACTACGGGATCGCGGCGGGCGGCGAGGCAATTTTCAGCCTGAATCCGAACTGGGGCCTGTATGCGGGGGCGGACCTGCGTCAGCGCACTTACCATACCCAAAAAAGCTTTGATACGCTGGGTGCGGAAATGCATGCCGGTGCGCTTTATGGCGCGGAGGCCAACCGGGTGCGCTTAGGTGTGCTGGGCGGGCAATATACTCTGGGCCCCACGCGCAACCGCAATACTGCAGGTTTCAATGCCGACTGGGCGCGCGCGCTCAGCCCGAGCAACCAGGTCAATTTGTTCGGCCAGTACTTGCAATATCGATTTGCGGACATTGCCATGCAGATCAATGATTTTAATCAGCAGGTTGTGGGGGTGGGCTGGGTGCATGTGCTGGCGGACGGCAAATCAATGCTTAATGGCAGCTTGTATGCCGGCACGGAACAGGAAGTCTCTAATGTCATCACACTTGCCACCCCCTCTGGTGGCCGCACCGATGGCGCAAAACGATTCAGCGGGCTGCGCATCGGCGGCCAGGCCGCCTGGAGCGACAGGACGGTGTTTTTTGCCAATGCGGGCTGGCAAACCGGCAACTACAGCAAGTCCAATCCATTCTTCCTGGTACAGCGCGCCGACAAATTCCAAGATCTGGCGCTGGGGGCGCTGTGGCACTGGGACACACTGTGGACGGTGCGTCCGCAACTGTCCTATGCAAGGAATAATTCGAATATCGCCATTTACGGCTATACGCGCGCCGACGCTTCAGTAACATTGCGGCGCGATTTTAAATAGACCAACCTGAGCGGGGTGACACATGAAAATCCTGACCAATACCTTGTGCGGCACGGTTGCCATTCTGGCGCTGGCCGTTAATAGCGGCTATGTTTATGCGGCAGCAGCCGGGCAGATACAGTTTGTGGCAGGTTCTGCGCAATTGACCAGCGAGTCCGGGAAGACCCATCAACTCAGGAAGGGCGATGCGGTCAACGAAGGCGATACGCTTACCACCGCACCTGCCGCTGCTGTGCAGGTGCGGATGCAGGATGGCGGGGTTGTCGCCATGCGCCCGGACAGCAAGGTCAAGGTTGACAGCTTCAAGTTCAACGGCAAGGAGGATGGCTCCGAGCGAAATGTATTCACGCTCGTCAAAGGCGGTTTCCGTGCCATTACCGGCTTGATCGGACGAACCAACAAGCAGAATTATCGCGTCGTCACCCCAACCGCAACCATAGGCATACGCGGCACCGACCACGAAATTTTCGTGGTCGCGCCGGGCAGCCAGTTGGCGCCAGCCGGAACCTATAACAAGGTAAACAAGGGCGAGACTTCGCTGTCAAACGGCCAGGGTGAAATTGCCATATTGCCAAATCAGATGGGGTTTGCCGCACCCGGCCAGGCACCGCAACTGCAACCGCTCAACCTGAACGTTTTCACCGTGCCGCCCGCGCCGCAGGCCGGGGGCAGCCAGGGCGAAAAGATGCGCGACACCGCAGTGGTGGATGGCGCGGTGCAGGGGCAGGGGTATGCCCCCGGATTCATGCTGCCGCCGGTGGTCACTTTTACGCGGACCCCGATCGCGGCAACCTATCCTTGCATCACGGGATTTAATGTAAACGGCCAACCCATACCGGGAATATGTACTGCCACCTTCTAACCAGTCAAGCTTGGCCTTCCGGCACGAAGGGGCGTATCACGTTCTCGGACCACTCCCATAGTTGCTGCGCCAAGCGCTGGTTCAGTGCCAGCGGCGAGGGCGGAATTGCCGTGCATTGATCGAAATATTTTCCCGTCACGCCGCTAACCACGGGTGAGGTGGCGAGAAACACCGATGTTCGCGCGCCCTCTGCGACAGAATCCCCCGCCATCTTGAAGCCGGTATGCAACAGTTTGGTGTCTATCACCCCCGGATGCAGGCTATTGGAGCAAAGCCACTGTTCGCGCCGCGCCAGCTCGACGGCGAACAGCGCATTGGCCAGCTTGGAATTGGCATATGCGTGATAGGCATCGAAATGGCGCTCGCAGTTCATGTTGTCGAACTCGATGCGCCCGCTCATGTGCGCGACTGAACTGACCGAAACCACGCGCGGATCGGGGGATTTTTTCAGCAGCGGCAACAGCAAGCGGGTCAACAGGAAGTGCGACAGGTGGTTCACCGCCAGCGTCATCTCCAGGCCATCGCTGGAGAGTTTGCGTGACGTCATGTAAACACCGGCATTGTTGATGAGCGCATCCAGCCGCTGCAGCTTGGCAGTGATGTTCTGCGCCATGCGCGCAATATCGGCAAGATCGGAAAGGTCGGCATGCACTGTGTGCAGCACGGCTTCCGGCGCCGCATGAAGGACGGCATCGCGAGATTGCTGCACCTTAATTTCATTGCGGCCATGCAGCACCAGTTCATGCCCGCGCCGCGCCAATTCTTTCGCGGTTTCCAGGCCGATACCGTCTGTTGCGCCGGTAATCAGGATCATGGGCATTCCAGCGTGTAAACTGCATTTGGGTTATTCGCCAATCTATTCCTCCCCGGGGGAAAATGCAACTGTATTGTCTCCTTGACGAGGGAGGGTGAGGCGCCCAGAATGTAATCGCGGAAAGAGGGAGGGGCGACTTCCGCGGCAGCACTAAAGAGCCAAAGCCCTTGTCGAGAGGAGGACATTATGCAATCGTCTTTGCAAATCACCATGCGCGACATTCCCCATTCAGCCGCCCTGGAAGACCATATCCGCCAGAAAGTGGCCAAACTCGAGAATTTTTATCCGCACCTGATGGGATGCAGGGTGGTGGTCGAGATTCCGCACAAGCACAAGCACCAGGGGCGAGTGTTCAACGTGCGCCTGGACATCACCGTGCCCGGCGGAGAACTGGTAGTGAATCGTGAAGCGGACGGCGACATTTATGTGGCCCTGCGCGATGCGTTCGATGCAGCCCGGCGCCAGATCGAGGATTATGGCCACCGCCAGCGCGGCGAGACCAAGGCGCATGCCCCGGTGTTCCAAGGCAGGGTGACGCGCCTGGTCACGGATGAGGATTACGGTTTCATTGAAACCGGTGACGGGCGCGAATTGTATTTTCACCGTGACAACCTGGCGAACGGCGATTTCGACAAGCTGGAGATCGGCGGCGAAGTGCATTTCCTGGAAGACGCTGCTGGAGCGGAAGGATTGCAGGCCAAGCGCGTCCGTTCCGGCAGGAACTATGTCAGCCAGTAACAGGCGGAGCGGGAAAAATGAGCAAACATAGCTCCTCCAAACCGAACGTCGAGCCCAAGTCGAAAGACCTCCCGGACTCGAAGGAAGAAGATCGCGGGCGTGTGATCGAGCGTCCGGACGGTTTTTACTGGCAGGACAACGCGGACGGCAAGGTGTATGGCCCGTTCCCTAGCCTGCAGGCCGCGATGCAGGACATGCAGAACGAGGATGCAGAAGGCGAATTCGAGGAAGGAGAATCGTTGGCGGAGGCAGAGTCGGAAATCGGCATCACGGGCTGGATAGATCCCGATACCGGCATGCCTGCGGAAGATACGACGGCGCGGTATGCGGATGAGTGAAGACGTGCGCGCTATGTGCAG
Source organism: Gallionellaceae bacterium (assembly GCA_041490205.1). Classification (GTDB taxonomy): domain Bacteria; phylum Pseudomonadota; class Gammaproteobacteria; order Burkholderiales; family Gallionellaceae; genus DATDDB01. The sequence continues at coordinate 3,565 of JBGPSQ010000087.1, read as the reverse complement.
CCGGTGGTAAAACCATCGGCTGCAAAACCGTCAGAACAGGATCTCAAAACCGGTATAGACATCATTCGCCGGTTCGATGTCTACTTTCTCCACCCTGGCCCGATCCGGGCCGCGATGGGTCCATTTCACGATGGTGTCCACTGCTGAAGCATCGCCCTGAACCACAGCCTCCACCGCGCCGTCGGCGCAATTGCGCACCCAGCCCGCAATCCCAAGTTTGCGCGCCTCGCGACGCATCGAATCGCGGAAGAACACGCCTTGCACGCGGCCATGAATGGTGAGATGCAGGGTCTTGCGCGCAGGGCCGGGAGCGGTCAAACCAGCTCCTCCTATAACAACTGGCGCGAGCGCTCAAGGGCGTCATCCAGGTTGGCAGTCACATTGCCGCGCCCGATTTCGTCGAAAAATCCGCCTTGATGCATCAGAAAGTAAGGCTGGGTATGCGGCCCGCTCAACACCAAGTGCTTGCCGTGCTTTTTCAGCTTGCGATACAGGCTCTCCAGGGCGTGCAGCGCGCTGGCATCCATGGTAATGACCTCATCCATTTTCAATATGAGCACTTCCGGCGGCGTGTGAAGTTGTTCCAGCACCGTCTCCAGCTTGTCCGCGGCGCCGAAAAATAGCGCGCCATACACGCGATAGATCATCACCCCGGGCGGCACCGCCTTGCGCATCAGCGTGGCTTCGCCATCGGTGATCTGTGGCGATTCTTCCGCCACGCTGACATGCGTCAGGTCGGTGATGCGGCGGATGAAGGAAAGCACAGCCAACACCATGCCCACTTCAACCGCGACGGTGAGGTCAAACACCACGGTCAGGATGAAAGCGAGCAGCAGTACTGCGCTGTCGCTCTTGGGATATTTCCGCAGGGTCCGGAAAGCCACCCAATCGCCCATGTTGAAGGCGACCACCATCAGGATGGCGGCCAGGGTTGCGAGCGGGATGTTCTTTGCCAGGGGGGCTGCAACCAGTATGATCACCAGCAATGTGAGGGCATGCACCATGCCCGCAACCGGGCTTGTGCCGCCGGAGCGTACGTTGGTGGCGGTGCGCGCAATCGCCCCGGTGGCGGGAATGCCGCCGAAAAACGGCGTCACTATATTGGCGATGCCCTGTGCGATCAATTCCTGGTTGGGGTCGTGCTTGTCGTCTATCATGCCGTCCGCCACCGTGGCCGAGAGCAGCGATTCGATCGCGCCGAGCAGCGCGATGGTAAGCGCGGGAGACATCAAATGGCGCAACGTGGCAAAAGTGAATTCCGGCATTGCGAATGTAGGCAATCCCTGCGGAATGCCGCCGAACTTGGTGCCTATTGTTTCCACCGGCAGCTTGAGCAGCGCCACCGCCAGCGTGCCCAGCGCCAGCGCCACGATGGGCGAGGGCAGGCGCTTCGCCCAGGATTTGGGGTAAAACAGGATCAGCAGCATCGATACCATCGCCAATGCAAAAGTCGTGAGGTCGAACGAGGGCAGCGCGTGGTACAGGACAGCCATCTTGTGAGAGAACTCGGCTGGCAGCGCCTCCGTTTTCAGCCCCAGGAAATCCTTCACCTCGCTTAGCGCGATCAGCACCGCGATGCCGTTGGTGAAGCCCATCACCAGCGGGCGCGGGATGAAGCGAATCAGGCTGCCCAGCTTGAAGGCTCCCATCGCCAGCAGCATGAAGCCCGCCATGATGGTGCAGATCAAAAGGTTCGCCAGCCCATACTGCATCAGGATACCGTAAACAATCACGATGAATGCGCCGGTCGGGCCGCCGATCTGCACGCGCGAACCCCCGAGGGCCGAGATGATAAAGCCTGCAATGATCGCGGTGAAGATGCCTGCTTCCGGCTTCACGCCGGAGGCGATGGCAAAGGCAATGGCGAGCGGCAGGGCGACGATGCCGACAGTGAGCCCGGCGGTCAGGTCTGTGATGAAGAGCTGCCGGGTGTATCCGCGCAGCGTGTCGAAAAGCTTGGGATGGAAATACGATGAGAGCTTTGCCGATAACGAATTGTCCATAGTTGCTGTGTCAGCACCTCCTGATCAAAAAATGTTTACAGATAATTAAAACCGTTCGCCCTGAGCCATTCTGCCGCGCACAAGACAGGTCTGTCGAAGTGCGAACGTCCAATTACTTGATACGCATTCCCGGCTGCGCCCCGCTGTCCGGTGACAGGATGAATGGCCCGCCGCGCTCGTCGCTGGCTGCCAGCACCATACCCTCCGACAGGCCGAATTTCATCTTGCGCGGCGCCAGGTTGGCGACCATCACCGTCAGACGACCAATCAGCTCCTCCGGCGCATAGGCCGACTTGATGCCTGCGAACACGTTGCGCGGCTTCTCCTCGCCGATGTCCAGCGTGAGCCGCAGCAGCTTCTCCGCGCCCTCCACATGCTCGGCGTTGGCGATCTTCGCCACGCGCAGGTCAACCTTGGTGAAATCGTCAATCGAAATCACGTCCCCCTCTCCCTCCGGGAGAGGGGCCAGGGGTGAGGGAGCGCCCGCCGAAGGAGCAATGGCTTTTCTTGCATCCAGTTCCCACCAGATTTTTTCCAGCACCGCCTCCGTCTGCGCCAGCACCTCGTTGTTCCAGAAACGCAGCACATCAATGCCTTTTGATTTCAGGAATTCGGAACGCTTTTCGTCATGCGCCTGCGCCTCTGCATGCTGTCCGCCGTCCAGTTCCACAGCGAGGTTGGCTTCCTGGCAGAAAAAATCCAGCACATACTGCCCGACGGGATGCTGGCGGCGGAACTTCGCGCCCCCCAATCTTCTGTCCCTGAGCAATCCCCATATCAAGGATTCCGCATCCGTTTGTTCACCGCGCAGTTTGCGGGCGAATGCCTTGACTGATTCCGGCATGGCAATTTTGTGCGCTCCCTCACCCCCAGCCCCTCTCCCGGAGGGAGAGGGAGTGTGTTGCTGGTGTTCCGCGTGCCGCTGTTCGGACTGCGGTTTTGGCATGCTTTCCATGTTGGCGGCGACCATCGCCTCGACCAGCTTGGGGTCGAGGCGGGTCATTAGGTGTTGGTATTCGTTAATCGTATAGTCATCTATGCGGTGAGAGAACAGTCGTATATCAAGGCTGCCAAAGTTGAACAACTCGTCCTTCAGATTGAGAAACTCGGCGACTCTCATGCTTAGATGAGGTAATACTGGCTGTAAATAAATGGTAAGTATGCGAAACAGTTCAATGCAACATGTGCAGACAATATGCAGTTGCGTAATCTGTTCCGGAATATCTTTTTGTTTAGCCAACACCCATGGTTCGCTGGTATTTATGTAGTCATTAGCCAAATCAGTTAGCGCCATAACTTGCCGAACTGCTTTGGCATAGTTTCTGGCTTCATACGCCTCCGTAATTTCTGTTCTGGCGTTCGTGAATTTCGTTATCAGTTGGTGCTCTAAGGCAGTCGCAGCAGAAATGAGAGCTAGCCTGCCACCAAAATGTTTTGTCAAAAAAGGTGCGGCGCGGCTCGCAATATTGATGTACTTGCCGATCAAGTCGCTGTTCACCTTTGCCACGAAGTCGTCCAGGCTGAGGTCGAGGTCTTCCATGGTGCCGTTGAGCTTGGCGGCG
>JBGPSQ010000086.1:0-10748 GCA_041490205.1 Gallionellaceae bacterium | reverse complement strand
CCCGGTCTGGCTTGCCTTGCCCAAGCCGTATCGGCCATCGCCGATGTGGTGGTGGTTGCGCCCGAGCGCAACCGTTCGGGTGCTTCCAACTCGCTGACGCTGGATCGCCCGCTCAATCTGCGCCAGGCTGCGAACGGCTTTTATTACGTCAACGGCACGCCCACCGATTGCATTCACCTGGCCGTCACCGGCATGCTCGATACCGAGCCGGATATGGTGATTTCCGGCATCAATTCCGGCGCCAACATGGGCGACGATACCATCTATTCGGGCACTGTGGCCGCTGCGACCGAGGGTTTTCTGCTCGGCATCCCGTCCATCGCGGTGTCGCTCGCGGGCGGCCAGTCGCTGCATTACGAGACGGCGGCGCGCGTAGTGGTTGACCTGGTGCGGCGTTTCCAGCAAAAAACCCATCCCCATCCGTGGCTGCTCAATGTCAATGTGCCGGATGTTCCCTTTGAGGAATTGCATGGTGTGTCGGTGACGCGCCTGGGCAAGCGCCACCGTGCCGAACCGGTGGTGAAAGCCAGCAACCCGCACGGCGAGACGGTGTATTGGGTGGGGCCGGCGGGCAAGGCGCAGGATGCGGGCGAGGATACGGATTTTTTCGCAGTTGCCCAAAGGCGTGTGTCGGTCACGCCGCTGCAAATGGACCTGACGCAATATAACCAGCTCGACGCGGTGCGCGGCTGGATGCACGGCGGCGCGCCATGAACGTGCGTTTTAACGGCATCGGCATGACTTCGCAGCGCACGCGCGGGCGCATGATCGAGCGGCTGCGCGCGGAAGGCATCAAGGACGAGGTGGTGCTGGCCGCCATGAATGCCGTTCCGCGCCATATTTTCGTGGACGAGGCGCTGGCCAGCCGCGCTTATGACGACGTGTCGCTGCCGCTAGGCTTCGGGCAGACCATTTCGCGCCCTTACATCGTGGCACGCATGATCGAAATTCTGCGTGCGGGCGGCACGCTCAATCGAGTGCTGGAAATCGGCAGCGGTTGCGGCTACCAGGCGGCGGTGCTGGGGCAACTGGCGCATGAAGTCCACACTGTGGAGCGCGTGCAGCCACTGCATGAGCGCGCCGTTTCCTGCCTCAAGGAGTTGCATGCCAAAAACGTAAAGTTGCATTATGCCGACGGCGGCTTGGGCCTGCCCCAGGCAGCACCGTTTGACGGCATCATCATGGCGGCTGCGGCCACCCATGTTCCGCAGCCCTTGCTGGAGCAACTGGCAGTGGGGGGCAGGATGGTGCTGCCGCTGGGTGCACAGGAACAGGTGCTGTGCCTGGTGGAACGCGATGCGCAGGGCTATCGTGAAACCCGCCTGGAGCCGGTGAAATTCGTACCATTGCTGATGGGGAAAGCATGAAACAAACATTCTGGGCGGCCATGGCCGCCGTTTTTATGATGTCCGGCTGCGCGGATCAGCCCTCCGGTCATCATGCTCCCATCATCGATCACAGCGTATCCGCATCCGGGCAATCTGCGCCGGATCATGGCGAGACCGACCACAACGGAACGGGGGGAGCCATAAGGGAAAATGGCTCCGAGGCCGCGCAACCCGAGCATGCCAGCCAAGTGGATAAAAACGGCCAGATGGAACAAGATTGGCGCCCCCAGGTTTACAAGGTGAAGGCGGGCGATACCTTGTATGGCATCGCGTTCAACTTCGGGCTGGATTACCACGAACTGGCCGAGATCAATAATATCCCCGATCCCGCCATCATCCATCCCGACCAGGAAATACGGCTGTTTCCCGCTGCCGGGGCGGCAGCTTCCGCAGGAACCGCCGAATCCGGGAGTGCTGTCGCAATCAAGGATCAGCCCCTGGCGGTCAAGCTTCCTTATTCGGAACAGGCCGTGGCACAGATCGAAAGCGGGCAAACCGTTCAGCACGTTACGGGAACGAAAGTGGCGGGTGAAACAAAACCTGGAACGAAGACCGGAATAAAACCCGGAACGAACCAGGGTGAGGTGGTGGTGACGGCCGGTATCGCCCCGGGCGGCGTGCCCGTGCAGTGGGAAATGCCGACCAGCGGCAAAGTGGTCGCAGGGTTTTCCGAAGCCGACAACCGCAAGGGTGTGGACATTGCTGGCAAGCTGGGCCAGCCCATATACGCCAGCGCGCCCGGCAAGGTGATATTTTGCGGCAGCGGCCTGCGCGGCTACGGCAAGCTGGTCATCATCAAGCATAACGCCACCTATCTCAGCGCCTATGCGCACAACGACAAGCTGCTGGTGAAGGAAGGCCAGATGGTGTCCAAGGGGCAGATGATCGCCCAAATGGGCAACACTGATTCTGACAAGGTGGCGCTGCATTTCGAAATCCGCAAGCTGGGCAAACCGGTCGACCCGGCAAAATACCTTGTGTTTCCAAAATCTTGAAACGGCATTCAGCCACGGATGAACACGGATGTACACAGATGACTCATGGGGATTTTCAGGCCAGCCCCTGTTTTTCCGGGGTTTAATCAGTGCTTGTCGGTGTTAATCCGTGGCTAATGATCTTTCCGGTTTGAATAATCTCAATACAACCGACCACAGCCGCGACAGTGCAGGCATGCACTATGTCTACGCGGTGGTGTCGCGCCGCGCACACGGCGTATCCATAGGCATCAACCTCAACACCAACAACGCCTGCAACTGGCGCTGCATTTATTGCCAGGTACCGGGGCTTGAGCGCGGCGCGCCGCCGCCCGTGGACATGGCCCTGATGGAACGCGAACTGCGCGCCTTTCTGCATGAACTGCTGCACGGCGATTTCATGCAGCGCCGTGTGCCGGAGGGGATGCGCCGCATCGCCGACATCGCCATCTCGGGCAATGGCGAACCGACCAGCGCGGAAGGTTTCGCCGATGTCATCGATCTGGTTTGCAGGCTGAAGCAGGAACTGGGGCTTCCGCCAGAGATCAAGTTGGTGCTGATCACCAACGGCAGCCTGATGCAGCGTGAGTACGTGCAGCGCGGCCTGCGACGCATGGCGCACGAGAACGGCGAAGTGTGGTTCAAGCTGGATCGCGCCAGCGAGGATGGCATGCAGTTTGTCAACGGCACGCGCATGAGCATGGAACGGGTGCGCGAACACTTGCGCCTCGCGCTTGCCTGCTGTAACAACACATGGTTGCAAACCTGCTGGTTCACGGTGGATGGTTTGGCCCCCGACATGCAGGATGAAAAGGATTACCTTGATTTTCTGGATGAGCTATTGAGCCAGGGCATCAGGCCGCGCGGTGTGCTGCTTTACACTTTGGCGCGCCCATCGATGCAGCCGGAAGCGCCGCGGCTGGCCGCGCTGACTGAGCGGCAACTGGAGGCTTTTGCGGAGCGCATACGTGCGATAGGGCTTGAGGTTCAGGTAAGCAGCTAAATATCCGGTTTTAAAAATAAGCTGAAAAAGGGGGCGTATGAACAGTGTTTTTTCAACTATCACGGCGGCACTGCTACTGGCCGTTCTCTGGCTCCCGGTTGCGGGATTCGCCGAAGAGGCCGGGCAGTCCATCCCGGCTATCCCGGCCAGCCAAGCCACTCAGGGAGACCAACAGGAGATCAAGCAGGTTGAGCAAGCCACTGCAGCAAATACGCGGGAAGCCAGGTGCAGAAAACTGAACGTCGGGGAGGGCTCCGAAAAAGATGAACTGCGCAAATTGCCCCTGCTGTCTTCCGACGAGCCCAACATGCTAGGGTGGACGCGGGACGTTTACGAGAAGCAGGGCTTCATGGATTTCACGCTTTCCATGCGTTACCCGCTTCTTTTCGACACGCTGTGCGAGGGGTACCGCTACAACATGCTGCCTTTCATATCCTTTACTGGAAGATTGGGGCAGTATTTTGACCGCCATTCCGCCCCGGTGGTGACCAAGCGTTTCAACCCCAAGCTGTTCATGCGTTTTTACGAGCCCAACCATTCTGAGGACAAGAAGTTATGGTCGGATGACAACGGGCTGGATTATTTCGACATCGGCTACGCCCACGAATCGAACGGGCAGCATGTGGATTCCCCGGCGTTGTTCGACAGCGCGGTGGCAAGCTACGGTTCGCCCGCGATCGCGCAGGATTACATGAGTCGGGGCTGGGATTACCTGGCCTACAAGCGCCATCTGCAACTGCATGAGCACGGCCTGGATTCGGTTGATGCCGAGGTGAGGTATTTCCTGCACCACGGCCTGCTCCAGGCCACCATCGAAGAATACAACCCATGGGAAGGCCCGCGCACCATTACCCACATCAGCCAGGTCGACGGACTGCGCCTCAAGCTGAATTTCGGGTTCCACCGCGACTGGTTCAAGGGCGCGTCATTGCAGTTCATGTCTGGCTACCGCGACCTGGGCAGGCATCCCACCGCCCGGGCGGAACTGGGTTTCACGCCCCTGAGCGATTTTCTCGGCGTGCCCATCATGTTATGGGGGCAAACGGGCTACCTGAACAATATAGCGCAGTATTACCGCCGGGCCTGGGCGGTGGGCATTGCGGCGGAGTTTGAGACGTTCGACAGATGAGTTGACGCCTCAACTACGATTTTCCTGCCAGGTAGAGTAGAATTTCCCCATGCTGATGACTTACGCAAATACAAAGCACACCTTGTCTCGCGCCGTGGCGCTGGTGCTCCTGCTGTGCATGGCACAACCTGCCCTGGCGGGGGAATGGAAGCTCAAGGACAAGGATGGTGTTTCCTATACGCTTGCCGGGCAAAAGGGCAAGTGGGTGCTGGTCAATTTCTGGGCGCCGTGGTGCCCGCCTTGCCTGGAAGAGATGCCGGGATTCAACGCATTGCAGAAACGGCACACCGACTTGCAGGTGATAGGGGTGGCCGTCATGTACAAGAAGAAGCGGGAAGTGCTGGAAGTGGTTCGCGAGCAATCGCTTGCTTACCCCATCGTGCTGGGGAATGAAAGCATCGCCAGCGATTTCGGGGAATTGTCAGGTCTTCCTACCAGTTTCCTGTATTCGCCGACCGGCAAGCTGGTCGGGCGTCATGAAGGCCCGCTGGAGGCGCGCGATGTCGAGCAAGCCATGGCACGGGCGCCGGAGGCTGCCGGGCTGTTCACAGACGGTAATTAACCGGCTCTCTCAGGAACACACCAAGCCAGCTTAGATTGACAGCGTGTCCAGCCAGTTGGATTCGGTCTTCGCCTGTATCTTGCTGGTATCGTCGTTGGCCAGCAGGTGCTCAATTTTAGGGGCGTTCACGACAGCGCGGTCATCGAGATAGATGAAGCCCGTCACCTCTTCCAGCAACGGCGCATAAAACCTGGCGCCGCCCGCCACATGCAGGTCGCCGTCGATCCGGGTAAGCTTGGCTGCCAGCATGGTCAGCCCTTCCGGCAGGGACAAGTGTCCTTCGATATGCAGAAGTTCCGGAAGCTTCTCGAATTCTCCTGCTGCGCCGCCCCCTCTCACGGGAAGCATTCTTCCGGGCGCACTTATGCGTTCGGTATGCGCAAAACTGATTTCGTGCGGCGCAATGGCAAAATCAACATGGTCTTCCCTGACGTTGAGCACCTTGGGCGCGAACGCGAGCTTTCTTTTCGAAACGTTTTCGAATGGCATGGCCTTTTCCCTTTTATATATATGGCGGCCTCCCTGCGACTGGCTGCCGATTGATTATTTTACTTTAAAATCAAGGTTATTTAAATAGCATACTCAGGGGAGCCATTACGCGGCTGGGGTTTGTAGTTCACCCAAGCCTGCCGCTGCCGTGCCTCCCCCATTGAAAAAGGGGGGCTGAGGGGGATTTGAACTGGCATCCCCACCTATCAGTTCTGATAGGTTACAAAGGGGGTTGTCGGGTGTAGGATAAATTATGTTTAGCTGGGTTTGGGTGGGCAGAGGTTTTACCTGCACACGCGGCACAGATTCAGCGTGTGCACAAAGGCTTGCCCACCCTGCGCGGGCTCAGCAATTGGAGAATTAAATGGTACAAGATAACATTAATCGGGAAACTCTGAAGAAATCGGAAGTTCTTTCTTATCTTCATCAGCATGTATTCGACCCAATACTGAATTCTCCAAGTGCGTCTGAAACATTGAAAAAAGGCATTCAGCTAACAATAAATCGCATGGAAGGCAGAGATGCAAAAGGAATTGTTCATTTCTATTGGTCAGCGGTTATTGGTACAGAGCGAAGCACCGAATTTGCTAGTCAAATGCGGCAAGAAGGGTTCACCCGCTTTGAGGAAATAATCGAGGAATTTCGCAATAGGTTTAATGACAAATGGATTCGCTCCTAGCGCGTAGGCACGCTTCACTATTTTTGATAGCACTGACCTGTGTATCCGTCTCATAGCTATTGGGTACACTGAAGGAGTCACAATGATTAGGATGCTCTGCCGCACGAAGCCCATCGCCTGTGTCCACTCCTTTTTATGGAAGCCAGCGTGCGGAGCCGCAGCTAATGACTTCAACCTAGCAGAGCGTTCCACAGCGCGATAATCGGCGCGGTATTGATTTCCCCGGCATCGATGCGGCACTGCGTCTGGTTGTTGAGTCGCATCTTGTGCTGTATTTCGCGCAGGGCGCGGTAAACGGCTCCCGTTTCTCCGGCGGCGGTTGCGTCTATCAGGCCCAGCTTTCCGGCGAGTTTCAGCAGGGCGAGGTTGCCGCTGTTGGCGGTGAGTTCCGGGTGCTGGTGCGCGTGGGCCAGCACGAGGTATTGCATGATGAATTCGATGTCCACCATGCCGCCCGGATCGTGCTTGATGTCGAACAGCGCGGTGCGGTTCGGGTGGCCGTCGCGCATCTTCTGGCGCATTTCCACGATTTCCCGGCGCAATTTTCCGGGGTCGCGCGGAGCGCGCAGCACTTCCCGGCGGATGACTTCAAATTGTTTGCCTATGGCGGGGTTGCCCGCGCAAAAGCGGGCGCGCGTCAATGCCTGGTGTTCCCATGTCCAAGCGTGTTCCCGCTGGTATTCCGCGAAGGCGGCAACCGAGCTTACCAGCAGGCCGCTTTCGCCGTTGGGGCGCAGCCGCAGGTCCACTTCATACAGCCGCCCGGATGCGGTGTAGCTGGAGAGCATGGCGTTGACGCGTTTCGCCAGTTTGGCGTAGATGACGCCCGCATCCGGCGCGTCATCGTCATAGAGGAAGATGAGGTCAAGGTCGGAGGCGTAGCCCAGTTCGCGCCCGCCCAGCTTGCCATAGGCGATGACGGCGAAGCGGGGCGGCTCGGGGTGGCCCAGGTCCAGGGCCAATCCAGTCCAGCACAGGGTCAGCACATGGCGCAGGATCAGGTCGGCAAGGTCGGAGAGGTGGTCGCTGAGTTTTTCCAGCGGCAGCAGTCCCTGCAGGTCCATCGCCAGCAGGTGGAAGGTCTGGCTGTGCTGGAATTGGCGCAGTGCTTCCATCTGGCGCTCCATGTCGGCCTGGCATTCGGCCAGTTGTGAATTCAGGTCCGATTCCAGCGCGGCCCAATCCGGCGGGCTGTAGATTTCACGCGCATCGAGCAATTCGTCGAGCAGGATGGGGTGCTGCGCCAAGTATTCGCTGGCCCAGGCGCTGGAGGCCATCAGGCGCACCAAGCGCGGCAGGGCTTGGGGGTATTCCGCCAGGAAGGCAAGATAGGATGCGCGCCGGGCGATGGCTTCCAGCAGGGCCAGGATGCGCGCCAGGGCCTCATCGGCATTGGTTTCTTCCGCGCAAAGCGCCACGAAGCGCGGCACCAGCTTGTCCATGCGCGTCCGGCTGTTTTCCGGCAGCTGGCGGTTGCGGCTGCCATTGCGGAATTGAATCAGGCGTTCGGCGGTGCCTGTGGCGTCGCGGTAATTCAAGGCAGCCAGGGCGGACTTGAGTTCATCGAGGGGCACGTCCTCGCGCCACCAGTCGCTGGTTTCTTCGCCCTGCTTTGCGCCGAACACCGTCTCGAACTGCTGGCTGACGAACTGGCGCAGGGGATCGAGCGCGGCAAGCAGGGCTTGATAATCCTCATAACCCATGGCACCCGCCATGAGTGTCTGATTGTCGGCAGAGTCAGGCAGTTCTTGCGTTTGCTGGTCATCGAGGTATTGCAGACGGTGCTCGAGGTTGCGCAGGAATACATAGCTTTCATCCAATCGTTCGGCGGTTTCGCCGCCCAATTCGCCGGTTTGGGCCAGCAGCCGCAATACTTTCCGCGTCGGGCGCAGGCGCAGGCTGGCATTGCGCCCGCCGCGTATCAACTGGAATACCTGGGCGATGAATTCGATTTCGCGGATTCCGCCCGGCCCGAGCTTGATGTTTTGGAAGCGGTCGCGGCGCGCCACTTCCGCGCGGATCTGCGCGTGCAGCTTGCGCATGGAGTCGAATGCGCTGAAATCGAGATATTTGCGGAACACGAAGGGCTGCGAGAGCCGTTCCAGTTCGGCTATGGCCGGGTGCCCGGCGGGCGAAATGACGCGCGCCTTGATCCAGGCATAGCGCTCCCATTCCCGCCCCTGCGCGACCAGGTATTCTTCAAGTGCTGCAAAGCTCATCACCAGCGGGCCGCTTTCGCCGTAGGGGCGCAGGCGCATGTCCACGCGGAATACATAGCCATCGGCGGTATGGTCGTTGATGGCCGTGATCAGCCTGCGCCCGAGCCGGGTGAAAAATTCGTGGTTGGAGAGCTTGCGCGCGCCATCGGTTTCGCCGTCCTCGGGGTAGGTGAAAATCAGGTCTATGTCGGAAGAAACATTGAGCTCTCCCCCGCCCAGCTTGCCCATACCGATTACCAGCAATTCCTGGGGCGTGCCGCTGGATTCGCCGCGAGGGGTGCCAAACTGCTCCGCCAGCGTTTTCATCAGCAGCGACTGCGCGCTCCGAACGCTCATTTCGGCCAGCGCGGTCATGGCGGCCATGACCTCATCGAGATCGGCTAGGCCGCCCAGGTCGCGGGCGATCAGCTTCAGCATCACCTGCTTACGCAGCCGGCGCAAGGCGCGCGACATCGCCGCCTCATCGTTCACCGGCAGGTCTTCAAGCCATGCCGAGATTTCAGCCTTGTCACAGGGTGTCTGATAGCAGCCTTGCAACCAATTCTGAAGCCCATTGTCCGACTCCATTAAGCGCCGGGCATAATGGCTATAGAGAGCAGCGGACTGCAAAACCTGTCCGAAGCCTGGCGCTGTTGCTGAAATGCTGTTTTTGTCATCCATGCGCGGAGTATCCGTCTTTTTCGGAGTAAAATTAAGTATCTCGCGATTGATTTTAGATCATCACTGATAACCTCACCACTTAGACACAGAGAAATGCGAGAAAACAAGGGTTCGCCCGTCGTGACAAAGCACAGCCAGCCGAGATGCCCGGAAAACAGCGGGCCTGTTTGTTTTTACGCTGTCCTTTTGCGTCCATGTGGCGGGTTGGGCTATTCAGGATTGTAAATGCTGGACAAGTTTCCCGTGTACGTGCCGAATTCAAGATGTTAAAAATTTCTTTGTACCTTGCTCGTCACGGCTCGCGTTTTTTCTTGCGCCTCGCAAGGTTGGCGGTGCTGCTGCTGTTCATCGCAGTTACGGGAACGATGCTGCTGTCGCGCTATTGGCTGCTTCCGGGAATCGAGCATTATCATGAGCAGATAACCTACGCGGTCGGCAATGCCGTGGGACGGCCCGTCACCATCGGCAGGATAGAGGCGGATTGGCATGGCCTCCGCCCGCATCTGCTGTTGATTAATGTCCGCTTCCTGGACCGGGCGGGAGCGACGGCACTCGCGCTGGAAAAAGTGGAAAGCGAAGTGGCGTGGAGCACGCTGTTCGCCGGCGAAGTTCGCCTGTACAGCCTGGCCCTGGACCAGCCGGATTTGTCCATCAAGCGCGATGCGCATGGTGAAATTTTTGTCGCTGGCATTCCCATGTCAGACGTCCCGGTGTCTGGTGCCCCATCAGGCGGCAGCGTAGCGGACTGGCTGCTGAACCAGTCGCGCATTGAGGTGCGCGATGCGCGCATCACCTGGACCGACGAGCAGCGCGGTGCGCAGCCGCTGACATTGAACGAAGTGAACCTGCTGATAGACAACGGCTGGCATAGCCACCGTTTCGCGCTGCGCGCGCTGCCGCCCAAGGAGTTGTCGGCGCAACTCGACGTGCGCGGTGATTTCCGTGGCGCGAGCTTTGGCGACCTGTCTGCCTGGAATGGGCAGTTATTCACCCAGTTGGACTATGCAGATGTGGCGGCCTGGCGCGCCTGGCTGACACTGCCTGTCGCGCTGGGAAGCGGCAAGGGCGCGTTGCGGGGCTGGATGGAAGTCGAGAACGGGAAAATAAGCCGGGTGACCGCCGACCTGGCCTTGTCCGGCGTGCGCACCCGTTTGGCCAGCGACTTGCCCATGCTGGATTTGCGCACCCTGCATGGTCGTGTGGGCTGGCGCGATGGCGAACAGGGCATGGAAGTTTCCACCAAGAAATTATCCCTGCGATTGAGCAACGGCTTTGAGTTGTCGCCTACCGATTTTTACTTGCGCTACGCATTGTCGCTTGATAAGGGGCAGGCAAGCGGGGAAGTGCGCGCCAACAAGCTCGACTTGCTGGGTTTGAGCACGCTGTCGGAATATTTGCCATTCAACCGCGGATTCAAGCGCAAACTGGCCGCATTCGCGCCACGCGGCAAAGTGACTGACTTGCATGCGTACTGGGATTGGCAGGGGGATGCCGACAAGCTGCTGCGCTTCAAGCTCAAGACGCGTTTCGACGGCATGTCCATGCGCCAGGTGGGAGGCGTTCCGGGATTTTCCGGGCTGACCGGCAGGGTGGACGGGAGCGACGAGAGCGGCACGCTATCGCTGAATTCGCGCAACTTTACGCT
>JBGPSQ010000085.1:0-10992 GCA_041490205.1 Gallionellaceae bacterium | reverse complement strand
ATAGAGCGGCGAGCCATTGGTGGTGCTCAGGTTGAGCGTGGCACCGGCCGCATTGGTCAGGCTGCTGGCGACGGTGTCCGCCCAGCCGCCGAAGTTGAGGTAGCCATTCCCGCCCACGGTAAGCGTGCCCTGGTTAGTCCAGTTCTTGCCGCCGCTGACGTAGAGATAGCCGCCATTGGTAATATTGACCTGGCTCGTGCCTTCGGTGGTGAAGGAGCCCGTACCGGTGAGCGTGCTGGTGGCGGTAACGTTGAACGCCCCCGCGACTGTGACCGCGCCTGTACCGCCCAGGGTGCCGCCGGCCAGATTTAAATCGCCTTTGATCTGCGAAGCGTTGGTGACGTTCAGGGTGGCGCTACCGGATAGCGTCAGGTTGCTGCTGCAGGTGAGCGATTTGACGTTTACCGTACCGGAGGTAATGCTTACAGTCTGCCCGGCTGGGAGATTAATGGCGACATCGTCTGTGGATGACGGAACGACCCCGGTGCTCCAGTTGGAGGCGGTATTCCAGTTGCCCCCTGCTGCGCCGATCCAGGTATCTGTCGGTGTGGGCGTGGTGGGTACAGTGTAGCCCCCCGCCGCAGTTGCCACATCGAAGCTATAGTTGGCCGTGGTGGTCGCGGCGATCTGCCCTTCCATCATCAGGGTATAGTTTCCGGCCGCGAGGGTGGAGAGGTCAACATTGTTCACCCCGGCCTCGTTCATGGTCGCGGGGAGGAGGACTTGGTTATTGTTCGGGTCAAGCAACTGCCACTTGGCATCTCCACCGGAGCGTCCGGTCAAGTTGAGGTAGTAATGATCCGTTCCGCTGGCTGCAAATTGGTAAAGGTTGGTCTCGTTGCCCGGATTGATTTGGTCGGTCACTGCGGTGTTGGCAGTGATTGCAGTCGCTTTTTGCAGATCCAGCAGGCGCAATCCGTAAGCTCCGGTCGCAGTGGAATTTGCATCAACCGAAAGCGTATAAGTGCCCGCAGCCAAGGCAATGACAGGGTTGACCGCCAGATTTGCCGAATCGCTCGCGGTTAAGCTGCGCCAATCCACTACAGTTGTGCCCGCCGAATTGGTCAAGTTCCAGTTCAGGTTGGCGTTGTTGGTGAGCGAATCGAAAACGACCTTGATGTCTGTACCCACCGTGAAGTTGTAATGATCAACTTGCCCGGTAGCGGCGATATTGCCGGTAGCTGAAAATATCGAAGGATCGGCCGCCATTAGTACCCGCGGTTCGAACGATTCGAATTGTATTGATTTATGACTGGTGTCGGGACTGGTTATGTTTTCTTGTTCTTTTTTATCTGAATTGCGCTTGAGCCGCTTTATTTTTTGCAGAATTTTTTTCATTACTCTTCCCTGCCCCAATTTATTGATCTGACCATGCCCCGTTTTCAATCAACTCTTGCATGCAACTATAAAGCTACTGCATTGCGCTGCCATCCCACCCGGCTGCTTTTCTATATTTCCGATACCCTCTGCTGACTTCCCTTCATTGCAAATAACCATTACAACCTGCTGGCATTGCAATTAAATTACAGCTTGATGATTAACCATTATTTAGTTCAAAGTAGCCCAATGCGTCCCTTTATCTGGCAGT
The DNA here is from genome assembly GCA_041490205.1 of Gallionellaceae bacterium. Taxonomy (GTDB): domain Bacteria; phylum Pseudomonadota; class Gammaproteobacteria; order Burkholderiales; family Gallionellaceae; genus DATDDB01. The sequence goes on along the minus strand of JBGPSQ010000085.1, from coordinate 9,404 downwards.
GACGCAGTTAAATATCTTTACTTCATTGTGTTTGCAACTGGTGACCAGAGGAATGCCGGTAACGAAGCGAGTGTCGGCAATATGTACGTAACAAACGCGCGTTCAACTGTGATTCTGATCTCGGAACATGCTATGCCGAGGTAGAAATGCTGCGGATCAACGCCAACAATTTGAGTGCAGTAAGGCTGTTGTGTCACTGTTCAACTCCCCCCGGGTGCTCGTTTTGTCAAACCGCGCCATTAACTATTAACTATTAACTATTAACTATTAACTATTAACTATTAACTATTAACTATTAACTATTAACTATTAACTATTAATGTAATGGCTTCGATTATTTTCACATGAGGGATAACCTTACTACTATCTCAGTCTTTTAACAAGGGGAAAAGCAATCTCCCTTACTCACATATACATGAATCAGAAAGAGAATATGCTGATTGGGTATTTTTGGCAATTCCCATACATTGTGAATAGTTTTTGTTATAAACTTGGGCTGGGGGAAATTTGATATATATCCTGAGTAAGATAATGAAGTGGATTTCGGCATAATTAAGGCAACAATTAAAAAACAAGCTGTGAGGAATGGGTCGCGCAAGCTGAGAATTCTGCATTCCGTGCAGCAAGTCGCAGGTGTGTTCGCCCTGTTCAGCATCGGCTTTCAGGTCAATGCTGCTGACTTACTGGAGGTCTACGGGCAGGCAACGGGTAATGACCCGACATTCGAAGCTGCACGCTACACCTTTGATGCCGCCCAAGAAAAGCTCAAGCAGGCATTAGCCGGAAATTTGCCCACTGTGAATCTCACCGGCAACGAGAATTTCACCGATTCAAATGCATCCTTTAACGGTGCGCCCCCTATCAACCGCGGCATCAATGCTTGGACATGGACCCTGCAATTGACGCAGCCCATCATGCGCCCGCAAAACGTGCTTGCCTATAGCGAATCCGAGCAGATGGTCGAGGCCGCTCAAGGTGATTACATGCAGGCAAGGCAGGATTTGATTCTGCGGGTGGCGCAAGCATACTTCGATGTGCTTGTCGCCCAGGAAACCGTCGCTTCCGCAGAAGCTCAGTTGCTGGCTATGCGCGAACAGCAAAGGGTGGCTCAACGCGGTTATGAGTTGGGCACAAAGAGCATCGTAGATTCGGACGATGCCAGATCAAAGGCAGAGCAGGCACGCGCTCAACTCATCAGTTCGAAAAACGAGCTTGAAATCAAGCGTACCGAGCTTGAAAAACTGACCGGACGTCCGAATGATTCGATAGCCGGCTTAAAGCCAGCAATCGTGGCACCCAAGCCGGAGCCGCCTGATGTCAAACAATGGATCGAGCAGGCAAAGGATAACAACCCGGTCGTCCGGTCGCAAATGGCGTCGCTGCGCGCTTCCGGATTTACCGTCACCAAGGCGCGCGCAGAAAATATCTGGACGCTCGATTTCGTAGCTTCTTACGGCTCGAACTACTCATCAGGGAGCACTGTAACGCCATCCGGCTATGAAACACGGGTCAAGTCCAGCGTGGCAGGGATACAGTTCACGATACCGATCTTTGCCGGGGGACTCAACAGTTCCCACATCCGCGAGGCAATCGCCAATCGTGAAAAACTGGGCGCTCAACTGGAGGAAGCACGGCGCAAAGCAGGGGCCAACGCAAAGCAAGCGTATGCGGGCATAATCAATGGAGTGGCGCAGACCGAAGCATTGCAGTCAGCGGTAGAAGCAGGTGAAAATTCTGTGAAGGGCAACCAGACTGGCTATAAGCATGGATTGCGCATCAATAGCGACGTCCTCAATGCCCAGCAGCAACTGTTTGCTGCAAGACACGATTTGACCAAGGCTCGTTACGACACTTTGCTTGAAGGATTGAAGCTAAAAGCGGCTGCGGGGGTACTGTCGGAATCGGATCTGGAAGTAATCAATAGCTTGCTGGTACACTGAAAACGCTGGCAGCAACCCCGCCCGGGAGCATCTTATTTTCTCAGTGCTCCAATATTCTGTTTAACATTCCCACATCGTCTTCGGGGAACACCCGGCTGCGGCATTGATGCCGGACAGGACCGGCGCGCCCAAGAGCGGCAATGGTGAAACGCGATATGCACTCTCACCGCTCGTGTCCGCTTTCTTCCAGGGTCTTGGTTACAGGCGACAGTTCATCAGGGATCAACGTAATAGATTGACGACAGCCAAATGAACGACGAAGGCTGCTCAGAAAATACTGCCTGAAAAGTGACGCACTTATCAAAACATGCGGAATGTTTTTTGTCAGCAGGACGTCCCTGGATTTGCATTTTATGGTTTGGGCGATGATGCCCCGCCGCCAAGCCATTGAAATAGCAAAGAGTGAAAATTAGAACTCTTGATGAGCCCACCAGTGGGATCATCGGAGCGATTAAAATAAAAAAGAGTTAGCGTTGTTTTCGCTAACCCTTTGATTTTTCTGGTCGGGGCGAGAGGATTTGAACCTCCGACCACTTCACCCCCAGCGAAGTGCGCTACCAGGCTGCGCTACGCCCCGAAGTCGTGCATTATAGCAGGCGTCTCATTTCCGAGAAAGCCATTTACCAAAAAACATCTATGGCGAGAAGTTATGCTTCTTCCAGCAAGGCAATAATCTCGCGCAATTCATTGCGGAGGCCGGCGGTTGCAAACTTGCTGGAAGCCGGGGGGGCTTTTTCTTCAAGCGGGGCGGAATGGTTTTCCAGGCGGCTGCGTGCGCCGCTGATGGTGAAGCCCTCCTCGTACAGCAACTGGCGGATACGCCGGATCAACAGGACTTCGTGGTGCTGGTAATAGCGGCGGTTGCCGCGCCTTTTCACGGGCTTTAGCTGGGTAAATTCTTGTTCCCAGTAACGCAAGACGTGCGGCTTCACGCCGCACAACTCGCTCATTTCGCCAATGGTGAAGTAGCGTTTCGCCGGGATCGGCGGCAGTTCGGGACTACTTTTGTGGTTTTCCATGATAGGTCTTCTCTACCATGCTTTTGAGTTTCTGGCTGGGGTGGAATGTCACCACGCGGCGCGCGGTGATGGGAATTTCCTCACCGGTCTTGGGGTTGCGCCCGGGGCGCTGCGGCTTGTCGCGCAACTGGAAATTGCCGAAACCGGAGAGTTTCACGGCTTCGCCACGCTCAAGCTGGACGCGGATTTCTTCGAAAAAAGCCTCAGCCATATCCTTGGCTTCACGCTTGTTTAAACCCACTTTTTCAAACAACAGGTCGGCCAATTCTGCCTTGGTTAATGTCCCACCATTGGTCAGCGTCATGTTTCCCCCTATTATGTCCGCAACTGCGCCCCGGCGCCCTGAAGGGCGGCGACCAGCAGCGCGATGCTCTTGTCAATTTCAGTTTCAGTCAAAGTTTTCTGAGTATCTTGCAATAACACGCGGAATGCAAGGCTTTTTTTGCCTTGCTCTACGCCTTTGCCGCGATACAGGTCAAAAAGGGCCAATTCCACCACATCCTGGGCTTTTGCTGCCTGCATAGCATCCAGTAAGACTTGTGCAGGCACGCCTTCGTCCACCAAAACGGCGAGGTCGCGGCGCACCGGCGGGAATTTCGACACTTCCAAGGCGTGCGGCAAGGCAGATTGAAGCAAAGCGTCCAATTCCACCTCAAACCACACCGCGGTTTGGGGTAATTCGTACTTTTGCTGCCACTGCGGATGCAATTCGCCTATCCAGCCGATGGGTTTGCCGTCTTTCAGGATTTGCGCGGAGCGCCCCGGATGCGAGGCAGGGTGAGCTTTTGCCGCAAAATTCAGGATGGCGGGAGCAAACAGCGTTTCGACATCGCCCTTTACGTCGTAAAAATCCACGCTGCGCGCCGCCGTGCCCCACTGTTCCGGCAACACCGAGCCATAGGCCAGGCCGGCCACGCGCTCATGCTGCACATAGCCGCCCTGCCCCGTCGCGAAACAGCCGCCAGTCTCGAACAGTCGCACGCGCGGTTGCTTGCGCGCAAGATTGGTGCGCAGAACGGCGAGCAGCCCGCCCAGCAAGCTGCTGCGCATCACGCTCATCTGGCTGGCGATGGGGTTTTTCAGGGCGATGGGTGCTGCGTTAGCGCACAGGTCGCGCTCCCACTCCGCTTCCACGAACGAGTAGTTGATGGTTTCCTGATAGTCGCGCAGCACCAGCGCCTGATGCAAGGCGGCCAGAGGGTGCTGCGTCTCCTTCTGCGGCAATATGGTCATCGCTGCCAGCGGTGGCAGGGGCTTGATGTTTTCATAGCCATGCACGCGCGCCACTTCCTCGATCAGGTCTTCTTCGATAGCTATGTCAAAGCGGTAACTCGGAGGCGTTACGTTGAATTCCTTCTCATGGGCCTTGCATGACATGCCCAAGCGCGACATGATCCGGGCTATTTCTTCAGCCCCCAGGGACACACCCAGCACCCGTTCCACGCGCGCAGCACGCAGCTTGACCGGGTTGCGCGCGGGCAATGTGCCCTGTGCTTCCGTGAACGCGCCGGCTTCGCCGCCGCAGATGTCGAGTATCAATTGCGTGGCACGATCCAATGCTTCCAGGGTGGCGTTGAAATCCACGCCACGTTCGAAGCGGTAGGAAGAGTCGGAGCCAAAGCCCAGCAGTCGCGACTTACCGATGATTGCGGAGGGCGCGAAGAACGCGCTTTCGAGAAATATATCGGCGGTCGCATCATCCACCGCGCTTTCCGCGCCGCCCATCACACCCGCCAGCGCGACCGGACGCTTGCTGTCGGCTACGACCAGCATGGATTCTTCGAGGCTTACCTCCTGGTCGTTCAGGAGTTTCAGGCTTTCACCCTTGCGCGCAAAGCGCACTTCGATGCCGCCCTCCAGCTTGTTCATATCGAAGGCGTGCAGCGGCTGCCCCATCTCCAGCAGCACATAATTGGTCACGTCCACCAGCGCGCTGATGCTGCGCAGGCCGCAGCGCTCCAGGCGTTGCGCCATCCATTCGGGCGTGGCGGCTTTAGCGTTCACCCCGGTTATCACGCGGCCCGTATAACGCGGGCATGCGGCTGAAGCCGTGACCTTGACGGCGCGCGTCTGGCTGCCGGTTTGATTGAAGGCAGGTTGCGGCAGGGCTTGCAGCGGCGCGCCGGTGAGCGCCGCCACTTCGCGCGCGATGCCGCGCAGCGACAGACAATCGCTGCGGTTCGGCGTGAGCTTCAAAGTAATCAGCCGGTCGTCCAGATCGAGGTGCTGGCGTATGCTCTGGCCTACCTGCGCATCGGCGGCCAGTTCCAGTAATCCGCTGCTTTCTTCCGCCAGTCCCAATTCTTTCGCCGAACACATCATGCCAAAGGAAGCGACGCCGCGCACCTTGGCTTGCTTGATTTCAATACCGGGAAGTTTCGCGCCCACCAGCGCACAAGGCGCCTTCATACCGATGGAAACATTCTGCGCGCCACATACGATGGTCAGCGGCTCGGCTTGCCCGACGTTGACAGTCAGCACGTTCAGGCGGTCGGCGTCGGGATGTTTTTCCTTGGTCAGCACTTGGGCTATGACCACCTTGTCGAAGGCGGGCGCGACCGGAGACATTTCTTCCACTTCCAGACCCGCCATGGTCAGCAGGTGCGCCAGTTCCTCGCTGGTGAGCGAAGGATTCACGAATGAGCGCAACCAGGATTCGGAAAATTGCATGGTTAAATTAACACTCGCGTAGCGTTCGATTGTCCCCTCTCCCTCCGGAGGAGGGTTAGGGAGGGGGAAGCTGGCATGAAAGATTTTAAAATCACGATTGGTCTCGTCATGCCAGCTAGTTAAACTGCTTCAGGAATTGTAAATCGCCATCAAAGAACAGGCGCAAATCGTTCACGCCGTAGCGCAGCATGGCCAGGCGTTCCACGCCCATGCCGAAGGCGAAGCCGATGTATTTTTCGCTGTCGATGCCGACATGCTTGAGTACGTTCGGGTGCACCATGCCGCAGCCGCCGATCTCCAGCCAGCCGCCCTTCCAGCTCATATCCATTTCAGCCGACGGCTCGGTGAACGGGAAGAACGAGGGACGGAAACGCACTTGCATGTCCGTCGTCTCAAAATAATTTTGCAGGAAATCGGCGACCACGCCCTTGAGGTCGGCGAAGCTCACGCGCTCGCCTATCCACAACCCTTCGACCTGGTGGAACATGGGCGAATGGGTGGCATCGGAATCCACGCGATAAACGCGTCCCGGCGCGATGATGCGGATGTCCGGCATGGTTGCCAGGTGCTTGTACTTTTCCACATGCTCCTGCATGTAGTGTATCTGGATGGGTGAGGTGTGCGTACGCAGCACATGCTGTTCGTCCACGTAGAACGTGTCGTGCATGGCGCGCGCCGGATGGTCTTCCGGGATGTTCAGCGCCGTGAAGTTGTAGAAATCGCTCTCGATCTCCGGACCTTCCGCCACGGCATAACCGATGGAATGAAACAGTGTTTCGATGCGCGCCAGCGCCAGCGTCACCGGGTGCAGCCCGCCCGCGCCCGTGCCACGACCCGGCAGGGTCACATCCAGCGATTCTGCCGCCAGCCTGGCTTGCAGCGCAAGTTGCTGAATGGCATCGCGCCGCGCCTGCAGCGCGGCCTCGATCTGCTGCTTCACTTCGTTGATGCGCACACCTGCTGCGGGGCGCTCTTCGGCGGAAAGCTTGCCCAGGCCTTTCAACAGGCCGGTCAGGCTGCCTTCCTTGCCGAGATAGCGCGCCTTGGCGTTTTCCAGTGCGGCGGGGTCATCCGTCGCCGCGAAGGTTTTCATCGCATCATCGAGTATTTTTTGTAATTCTTGCATCGCGCATTAAGAAACATTGCAGGTGCGAATTGATTCGCACAATTTATTTTATTATGTGCGAATCAATTCGCACCTACAGGCACTACAAATTAATCCCCGGCATTCGCCCAAGGAAAAACAAAAAAGGAGGCTCGCGCCTCCTTTTTTGTGCAACGGTAACGTTACGCGCCGAGGCTGGCTTTTGCCTGTCCGACGATCTGCGCGAAGGCAGCCTTGTCGAACACGGCCAAGTCGGCCAGCACCTTGCGGTCGATGTCAATCGCGGCTTTTTTCAGGCCGTTCATGAACACGCTGTAGGTCAGGCCCTGCTCGCGCGCTGCCGCGTTGATACGCGCAATCCACAGGGTGCGGAACTGGCGCTTCCTCTGGCGGCGGTCACGGTAGGCATATTGCCCGGCCTTCATCACCGCTTCTTTGGCGATGCGATATACGTTCTTGCGGCGACCGCGGTAACCCTTGGCCTGTTGCAGGACTTTCTTATGGCGCGCACGCGCCGTTACACCACGTTTGACTCTTGGCATGTTCTACTCCTTAGGCGTAAGGCATCATGGCGCGCACGGACGCCGTGTTGGTTGCGTGGACTTCGGCAGTGCCGCGCAACTGACGCTTGTTCTTGGTGGTTTTCTTGGTGAGGATGTGGCGCTTGAACGCTTGCGAGCGTTTTACGCTGCCGCTGCCGCGCACCTTGAAGCGCTTTGCGGCGCCGCTCTTGGTCTTCATCTTGGGCATGACTGCTCCTTGGTTTATTAGATGACGCCGGGTGTTTCCTGACAGGAACGCTTGTTGACCCGCTCGCCACTTATTTGGGGCTGTTTGCTGCTATGTCTCTTTGGCAGCCCCTGCGCCAACGAGATAATTAAACTATTTCTTCTTCAACTTGGGCGCCAGCACCATCACCATCTGGCGGCCTTCCATTTTCGGGAATTGCTCTACCACGCTGTGCTCCTCCAGGTCCGCCTTGATGCGCTCGATCAGGCGCATGCCGAATTCCTGGTGTGCCATTTCGCGCCCCCGGAAGCGCAAAGTGATCTTGGTCTTGTCGCCTTCGCCCAGGAACTTGATCAGGTTGCGCAGTTTGATCGCATAATCGCCCTCATCGGTACCGGGGCGGAACTTGATTTCCTTGATCTGCACCTGCTTCTGCTTGAGCTTGGCCTCGTGCTGCTTTTTGCTCTCGGCATACTTGAATTTGCCGAAATCCATCACCCGGCAAACCGGCGGTTCCGCCAGAGGGGCGATCTCCACCAAATCCAGCTCTGCCTCGTCCGCCATGCGCAACGCTTCCGCGATTGCCACAACGCCGACCTGCTCTCCTTCCGCGCCAATGAGCCGCACCTGCGGTGCCGTAATCTGCTCGTTGATACGCTGCGATTTATCCTGTGCTATTTGCAATTCTCCAAAATAATTAAACCGTGCTACCCGGCATCAGCTCGGCTTGCAAGCGCTGAATCAGCGCTTGCACCGACATCTGTCCTAGGTCTTCACCTTTACGGGAACGCACGGCAACGAGACCTGCAGCCACTTCCTTATCGCCAACTATCAGTTGGTAAGGCAATTTCTGCAGGCTATGTTCGCGTATTTTATAGGTAATCTTCTCATTACGCAAATCTGTGTGAATACGGAACCCTGCTGCGCGCAAATCCCCCGCCACTTGGGCGGCATATGCCTCCTGCGCCTGGGAGATATTCATCACCACCATTTGCACCGGCGACAGCCACAGCGGGAAGGCCCCGGCATAGTGTTCGATCAGGATGCCAATGAAGCGCTCCATCGAGCCGACGATGGCGCGGTGCAGCATCACCGGGGGCTTGCGGGTGTTGTCCTCGTCCACGTATTCCGCGCCCAGGCGCACCGGCAGGTTGAAATCGAGCTGGATGGTGCCGCACTGCCACAGGCGTCCCAGCGAATCCTTGAGCGTGAATTCGATCTTGGGGCCGTAGAACGCGCCCTCCCCCGGCTGCAAATCAAAGGCCAAGCCGTTTTGCTTGAGGGCCGCTGCCAGCGCCGCTTCCGCCTTGTCCCAGGTCTCGTCGGTGCCGACGCGCTTTTCCGGGCGGGTGGAAAGCTTAACCAGCACATCATCGAAACCGAAGTCCGCATAGACCTTCTGCAGCATGACGATGAAGTTGGCCACTTCGCTTTCGATCTGGCGTTCGGCGCAGAAAATGTGCGCATCGTCCTGGGTGAAACCGCGCACGCGCATCAAGCCGTGCAACGCGCCGGAAGGTTCGTTGCGATGACAGGAGCCGAATTCGGCCAGCCGCAGCGGCAGGTCGCGGTAGCTGTGCAGGGCGTGGTTGAATATTTGGACGTGGCCCGGGCAGTTCATCGGCTTCACCGCGTAGTCGCGGTTCTCCGAAGCGGTGGTGAACATGTTATCGCGGTAGTTTTCCCAGTGGCCGGACTTCTCCCACAGCACGCGGTCCATCATGGTCGGCGTGCGCACCTCGCGGTAATCGTGCTCGATAAACTTGCGCCGCATGTACTGCTCGATTTCCTGCCACAGAGTCCAGCCATTGGGGTGCCAGAAGACCATGCCGGGCGCTTCGTCCTGCATGTGGAAAAGGTCGAGCTGCTTTGCGAGGCGGCGGTGATCGCGTTTTTCCGCCTCTTCCAGCATGTGCAGATAGGCGTCCAGCTCTTCCTTCT
>JBGPSQ010000084.1:0-11202 GCA_041490205.1 Gallionellaceae bacterium | reverse complement strand
TGCCGAATGACTCGCTAACAACGGATGGTTTTTTCAGGATTTCCTTTTGTGAATATTTTGCAGTAAAATTCACTATCATTTTCTGAGGGCTGTTGTTTGAACAACCTCATCCTGCTCGTCCTGTGTTTCATCGCCGGTATCTTGTTGCGCCACTTCAAGCGCATGCCGGACAACGCCCCCGCCACGCTCAACAGCTTCATCATCCACGTCTCGCTGCCTGCGCTGACGCTGCTGTACATCCACCAGATCAAGCTGTCCGGCGATGTGCTGCTGATCGGCTTGATGGCATGGATCGTATTCGGGCTGTCGGCAGGATTTTTCTGGCTGATCGGGCGTTGGCTGAAGCTGCCGCGCGCCACGGTGGGCGCGTTGATGCTGACGGGCGGCCTGGGCAACACCTCGTTCTTCGGCTTGCCCATGGTCGAGGCGTTCTATGGCAGGGAAGGGCTCGCTACCGCCATCATGGCCGACCAGTTGGGCTCGTTTTTTGCGCTGTCCGTCCTTGGCATCACCGTGGCGGGTATTTATTCGTCGGGCCGCCCCACGGTGGCCGAGATCGCCAGGCGCATCGTGCTGTTCCCTCCGTTCATATCGCTGGCAATCGCGCTATTGCTGATCCCGGTGACATACCCGGGCTGGTTTATCGTGTTGCTGGGCCGTCTGGGCGACACCCTGGCCCCGCTGGCGCTGCTCTCGGTGGGCATGCAACTGCGCATGGGGCATGTGGCGGAGCATAAGCGCAATCTTGCCATCGGCCTGGGGTTCAAGCTGCTGCTGGCGCCATTGGCGATCTACCTGCTCTATGTGCAATTGCTGGGCGCGCACGGGCAGGCAATCCAGGTCACCATCTTCGAGGCGGCCATGCCGCCCATGATTACAGCAGCCATCGTGGCAAGCGAACATAAACTCAACCCGCAGCTTTCCAGTTCGATGGTGGCTGTCGGCTTGCTGGCCTCATTTGCTACACTGTACGGCTGGTCGCAGATTTTGGCGCATGCATAGGGCATAGATGTCATAAGGCATAAATGGAAGCCATGAAATGAAGGAAAGAACAAAGATGGGCATGAATCTGAAAAACAAGCGCCTGGCATTCAAGATTGCCGCGCCGGGCTTGGCGATTTTTGGCGTGGCCGCCTGGCTGGTGGCCGGGACTGGTCATGCAGAACCGGGTCATGCAGAACCGGGTCGTGCCGATCCGGGCCAGGCTGCTTCCGCCGCCGCCTCGACTGGCCGCCCGGCACTGAGCGTGCGCGCCACAGGGTTGCGCGAGGATAAATGGGCGCGCACCCTGTCGGCCAACGGCAGCATCGTTCCGTGGCAGGAGGCCGTCATCGGCGCGCAAGTGCAGGGATTGCGCATCGCAGAAGTGAAAGTCAGCATCGGCGACCATGTGCAGCAGGGCGAAGTGCTGGCCACGCTGGACAACGTCGTGCGCGCCGATGGAGATGCGCCGCATGTGGCGCAGGGGCGCATCGTCGCGCCTGATTCCGGCATCATCTCTGCGGCGAATGCGACCGTGGGCTCCATGTCCCAGCCGGGGGCGGAGTTGTTCCGCCTGATCCGCAAGGGGCGGCTGGATTGGCATGCCGATCTCACCGCCGAGGAATTGATGCTGCTGCGCCGTGGGATGACGGCGGAGATATTGATTGGCGAGGGTCGCATCATCAAGGGGAACGTGCGCGCGATTTCGCCTTCGGTGGATTCGAAGACGCGCTACGGCTTTGCGCTGGTTTCCCTACCGGATAGCGAGGGCATCGTCGCCGGGGCATTTGCGCGCGGCGTGTTCGATGTCAGCGGCGGCAAGAAAACGCTGCAATCCCTGCCGCAGTCCGCAGTGATGCAGCGCGGCAGCCAGACCTTTGTGCTGGTGGTGGGCGCGGACAGCCATGTGCATGAGCGCACGGTGAAAATCGGGCAGCGTTTCGGCGATCGCGTGCAGATCAGGGAAGGGGTGCAGGCTCATGAGCAGGTCGTCGAAACCGGCGGGGCATTCCTGACAGAAGGCGATGTCGTCCAGGTCATCAAAAACTAAGGTCACAAAGTTATGAACGTTTCAGCCTGGTCCATACGCAACCCCATTCCGGCGTTGCTCGGCTTCACCATGCTCGCCTTCATGGGTCTCATGGCCTTCAAGGCCATGAAGATACAGTTGTTCCCGGACGTGGACTTGCCCATGATCACAGTGGCTTCCACCCTGCCGGGCGCTTCGCCCGACCAGATGGAAGCGGAAGTGGCGCGCAAGATCGAGAACGCCCTGGCCGGTACGCAGGGGTTGAAGCATCTCTACACCCAGGTCAAGGACGGCAGCGCCATCGTCAGCGCCGAATTCCAGTTGGAACGCGATTCGCGCCTGGCGCTGGAAGATGTGCGCTCTGCCGTCGCGCGTATCCGCGGCGACCTGCCGCGCGAGATGCTCGACCCGGTGGTCACCAAGGTGGAAATGAGCGGCAAGCCGATCCTGACCTACAGCATCGCAGCACCCAACATGAGCGAGGAGGAGTTGTCATGGTTCGTGGACAACAATATCACCCGCCTGCTGCTGGGCGTAAAAGGGGTGGGGAGCGTCGCGCGCGTGGGCGGCGTGACCCGGCAAATACGAGTGGAGCTCGACCCGGACAAGATGATGGCGTTGAACGTCACCGCTGCGGAAATTTCCAGCCAGTTGCGCCAGATCCAGCAGGAAGCGCCGGGCGGGCGCACCGACCTGGGCGGCATGGAGCAATCGGTGCGCACCGTGGCGACGGTGAAAACCGCCGACCAACTGGCGCAGATGGAAATCAGCCTGCGCGACGGGCGGCATGTGCGCCTGGGCCAAGTGGCGGACGTGGCCGACGCCATCGCCGAGAGGCGCTCGGCGGCGTTGCTGGACGGGGTGCCGGTGGTGGGCTTCGAGATCACGCGCTCGCTGGGCGCGGGCGATGTGGAAGTGGCCGAGGGCGTCACCAAGGCACTGAACAAGATACAGGAAACCCACCCGGAAATCGTCACTGAGCGCGTATTCAACATGGTGGACCGGGTCTATGAAACCTACAAGGGCTCCATGGAAATGATTTTCGAGGGCGCGGCGCTGGCGGTGATCGTGGTGATCTTCTTTTTGCGCAACGCCCGGGCCACCCTGGTCGCGGCAACCGCGCTGCCCCTGGCTGTCATCCCCACCTTCGCCGTCATGTACCTGCTCGGTTTCACTATCAGCATGGTCACGCTGCTCGCCCTGTCGCTGGTGGTCGGCGTGCTGGTGGACGATGCCATCGTGGAGATAGAAAACATCATGCGCCACCTGGAGATGGGCAAGAAACCCTACGAGGCGGCGATGGAGGCGGCGGACGAAATCGGCATGGCGGTGATCGCCACCACTTTCACGCTGGTGGCGGTGTTCCTGCCGACGGCATTCATGGGAGGCGTGCCGGGCCGTTTCTTCGTGCAATTCGGCTGGACGGCGGCCGTGGCGGTGATGTTCTCGCTGGTGGTGGCGCGCCTGCTGACACCGATGATGTCCGCCTATGTGTTGAAGCCGCGCGTGGCGCATGCCACTCCCAGGTGGATGGAGATATACATGAAGTGGGCGCAATGGTGCCTCAGCCACCGCCTGATCACGCTGGCGGCTACCGCGGTATTCTTCATCGGGTCCTTCCTGCTGGCCGGAACACTGCCCACGGCGTTCCAGCCCAAGGATAACGATTCACAGACCCAGGTTACGCTGACGCTGCCGCCCGGGAGCAAGCTGGAGCAATCCTATGCGCTGGCCGAGCAGGCGCGTGAAATCATCAGGCGCAACCCGGAAGTGACGCATATCTATACCGCAATCGGCGGGGGCATGTCCGGCGGCAATGCCTTCGAACCCGCGGGATCCGCGGATGTGCGCAAGGCCACGCTTTCCATTCAGTTGCGCCAGCGGTCAGGGCGCGAGCTCAGCAAACAGCAGATCGAAGATCAGTTGCGCGAGGCGCTGACGGCGCTGCCCGGCGTGCGCATCAAGATCGGCATGGGTGCGTCCTCCGACAAATACCAACTGGTGCTGACCAGCGACAACAACGAGGTGCTGTCCGCCCACGCCCTGAAGGTGGGGCAGGAATTGCGCACCATACATGGCATCGGCAACGTGGTCTCCAACTCCAGCGTGTTGCGCCCGGAAGTGGTGGTGCGCCCCGATTTCGGGCGTGCGGCGGACCTGGGCGTGACCACCGGCGCCATTGCCGACACGCTGCGCGTGGCGACCGCCGGAGATTACGACCAGGAGCTGGCCAAGCTCAACCTGCCGGACCGGCAACTGCCCATCATCGTGAAACTGCGCGATGAGGCGCGGCAAGACCTGGGGCTGCTCGCGCGCCTGGTGGCGCCCGGGGCGCACGGGCCGGTGATGCTGGGCAACGTGGCATCGCTGGAGCTTGAAAGCGGCCCGGCCCAGATCGACCGCTATGACCGGCAGCGCGACATCTCATTCGAGATCGAGCTGGCCGGGCAGCCCCTGGGCGAAGTGCAGAAGGCGGTGATGGCCTTGCCATCCATCAAGAACCTGCCGCCCGGCGTGGAAGTGGCGCCCATCGGCGATGCCGAGATGATGAAGGAATTGTTCGCCAGTTTCGGCCTGGCCATGTTGACCGGCGTGATGTGCATCTACATCGTGCTGGTGCTGCTGTTCAGGGGCTTTATGCAGCCCGCCACCATCCTGTGGGCGCTGATCCTGTCCGTTCCCGGCGCATTCCTCGCGCTGTTCCTCACCCGCACCGCGATTTCCATGCCCGCGATGATCGGCCTGATCATGCTGATGGGCATTGCCACCAAGAACTCCATCCTGCTGGTGGAATACGCCATCGTCTCGCGCCGCGAGCGCGGCATGAACCGCCTCGAGGCCATGCTCGATGCCTGCCGCAAGCGCGCACGGCCCATCGTGATGACCACACTGGCGATGGGCGCGGGCATGCTGCCGGTCGCGCTCGACTTTGGCGCGGGCGACAACACCTTCCGCTCGCCGATGGCCATCGTCGTGATCGGCGGGCTGATCACCTCCACCTTCCTCAGCCTGCTGGTGATCCCTGTGGTTTATACAATAGTGGATGACATGATTGGCCTGTTCAAGAGATTTACTGTGGGCGATTTGATCGGCTTGCTCAAGAGATTAACAATCGGCATTACGGAAGGGTGAAGATGTCCAGCATGTGGGATGAACGCTACGCAGGAGATGAATATCTGTTCGGCACCGAGCCGAATGCCTTCCTGGTTGCTCAGCAACACCTGCTCCAGCCCGGCATGCGCTGTCTGGCCGTGGCCGATGGCGAGGGGCGCAACGGCGTGTGGCTGGCGCAGCAGGGCCAGCAAGTGCTCTCGGTGGAAGCCTCGGCGGTGGCTCTGGAAAAGGCGAAAAAGCTGGCGCAGCAACGCGGTGTGCAGATCGAATTCGAGCAGGCCGACCTCGAACACTGGCAATGGGGCGAGAACCGGTACGACGCAGTGGCGGCGATTTTCATCCAGTTCGCAGGGCCTGCGCTGCGCGCGCAGATGTTCGCCAACATCAAACGCTGCCTGAAACCGGGCGGGCTGCTATTGCTGCAGGGCTACACCCCGCGCCAGCTCGAATACAAGACCGGCGGCCCGCCGGTGGCGGAAAACATGTACACCGAAGGCTTGCTGCGCGAGGCTTTCGCGGACATGGAGTGGCTGCACTTTGCCGAACATGACGACGTCATACGCGAAGGGGCCGGACATCACGGCATGTCCGCGCTGATAGACTTGGCGGCCAGAAAGAAAATCTCGTAACGGTGGGTGCAGGTGGTTGAAACTAAAATCCAATACTAGCCACGGATGCACACGGATTGACATCGATAAAAACAGGGGGCTTGCAATATGGTTGATCTCACCCCCAAAGTGACACGAACGGTGATCCAACCCGTTGGTAATCCGTGTATATCCGTGTTAATCCGTGGCTAATTTGCTTTCTCGGATTGAAGCAGGCATAGGATACTTTTAGAACCAATGGCTCAGAAATAGCCGGTAAACATCGCCCCGAAGCCGATGTTCGGGCTGCCGCTCGCGAAGCCTTTCAGGACATAGAGCTGCACCTTGTTCCCGGAGGGCGTCTTCTCCGCTACATACAGCGTCACTTCCCGCTGGTCGCCGCTGGTTGTGCTGGGGCTTTTCGCCGCATCCAGCATGATTCCTGCGCTTTCTTTATCACTTATTTTATTGCTCACCCCTATCGTGCCGTACGGTGTGTTTTTCAGGGTGACGCCGGGAGGAGAGCCATAGACCTTGTAGCCAACCGTTCCGAACAGCGTGGACTTGCCGAGGGAATAATCGCCGTCAACCTGGGCGGAATAATCGTTCTTGCCGGTTCCCAGATCCTTGTTGGCATCCGCCGTGCCGAACTTGACGTTGCCGACAAGATCGAGCGACAGCGCATCGCTCGAATACACGGTGTGCCCGGCGGATGCAGTGACATCGCCCAGGCCGGAATTGGTCACCCTGGTAGTGCGCACTCTGGCCGGATGCACTATGCCCACGCCGCGGACGACACCGCCGGGTCCGGTGATGCTGATGTAGGGCACGGTCAGCTTCAGGAAGCTGTCATCGAATTCGTATTTCGCGGTGACGGGAAGATAGAGAATGCTGGTGGATTGCCGGGTGCCGTATTTGCCTGTACTGTAGTCGAAGCCCGCGCCCAGGCTGAAGTTGTCATCGGCCATGGCCGGGAGCGTGCAGGCGGACATCGCCAGCGCGAGAGTAATCAATTTCAATCCGGTTTTTTGCATGCAAGGCACCTGAAATAAACATCCCGGCACTAAGCCGGGATGATCGTCGGAAATGGATTGCCCGGATTACTTGGCGGGGCGCTCCATCTTTTCATGGCGCTCCATTTTCTCATGGCGTTCCTTGCGCTTCTCGTGCCGGTCTTCCTTGCGGTCTTCCTTTTTTGCTTCCTTGCGGTCTTCGCGGCGATCCGCGCGGCGTTCTTCCCTTCTTTCTTCCTTGCGCTCCGCGCCATTACCCTTCTTGTCCGCATTCTGGGTGCTATTCTGGTCGCCTTTGCTGCCGCCAGCACCGCCGGTCGCGGGTGGAGTCTGTGCGTGTGCCAGGGAAATGGAAGCAGTCAGCAGTGCAATTGCAATATGGCTCGTCCTGATCATGGAAAACTCCTCTAGGTTGTTTGTAATGTCACGGCCATCCTGCATTAATGTGATGCGCGCCGTACATCCATTAACGCAACAGCCTTGCCCCCGTTGACATGGCCGCAGCGGCTGATTCCCTCAAAATAGAAATGGAATCATGCATTCAATGGCATAACGCCCGAACAGGAAAAACGGAGTACCATACGCGGATTGTTCACCCAACCCGAATTGCTTCATGTCTTCTTTTCGCTTTCCAACCCTGTATATCCCGCACGGCGGCGGGCCGTGCTTTTTCATGGAGCCTTTTCCCGGCTACCCGCCCACGCTGTGGGACAACATGGCGGCCTACCTGCGCGGCATCCCGGCCGCCATCGGCCAACGCCCCAAGGCCGTGCTGGTGATTTCCGGCCACTGGGAATGCCCGGAGCCGACAGTGCTCAATGCCGAAAAGCATACGCTGCTGTTCGATTATTACGGCTTTCCCGAACACACCTACCGCCTCACTTATCCGGCGGCAGGCTCGGCGGAAGTCGCCGCGCGGGTGCATGCATTGCTGGCAGCAGCAGGCATGCCTGCCGGGGAGGAACATGAGCGCGGCCTGGACCACGGCGTGTTCGTGCCGTTCAAACTGATTTTTCCGGATGCCGATGTCCCCATCGTGCAGCTTTCGCTGCTGCACAACCTCGACCCCGAAAAGCATCTGGCGATGGGGCGCGCGCTGGCGCCGTTGCGCGACGAGGGCGTGCTCATCGTGGGCAGCGGCAACAGCTACCACAACCTGCGGGAATTTTTCTCGCCCGGCAAGGATGCCGGAGCCCTGTCGGCGCAATTCGATGCATGGCTGGGTGCTGCGGTGGAAGCCGCCGGGCCTGAGCGCGAGCGCTTGCTCACGCATTGGCACGAAGCGCCGGGCGCGCGCGCATCGCACCCGCGCAGTGAGCACCTGCTTCCCCTGATGGTCTCGGCAGGCGCGGCGGGAAACGATGCCGGGCGCGTGGTTTACCGCGAGCAGATGTTTGGGAAAATGTTCTCAGGCTATCAATTCGGTTAACAACTGCCCGGCAGGTACAATCCACGCCCCTTATGCCCATTACCATAACCGCCGCGCTTCTGTCTTACCTGCTGATGGTGGTTGCTTACTTCCTGCATCGCCAGCGCTGGTTCCATATCCCTGTCATGTCGGCCATCATCGTGTTCGACATCGCGATGCCGTTCTATCTCTACCTGCACCGCAACTGGTGGAAGCGGCTGGTGGAGCAGGGCGACATCACCTCTTTCCTGGTGTGGATGCACCTGGGGCTGCTGATTACCATGTTCGTGCTGGACGGGGCGCAGATCATCACCGCGCGCAAGATATTCAAGGGCGATCAAGCCGCGCGCGGCGATCACCGCACTCAGGGGCGGGCGCTCCTGGCGGTGCGCGGGCTGGTGGTGCTGACCGGCGCGATACTGTCCAACCCGGAATAATCCAACCCGGAATAACGCATTTTTCCGGGGGCTGGCTCCTTGGGGGTTATGCCGGGGGTTTCTCCGCCATGCGCCCATCTACTTTGGGCAATTTCCACAGCAGGATGAACAGTCCCAGCAAAGCCACGGCCGCCCCCGCCGAATACATCACAGCAGCGCCCCAGTGCTGCCACATCGGCCCGCTGGCCAGCCCGCCCAGCATACCCCCCGCGCCGTAGGTGAGGCTGCCGTATAGCGCTTGCCCCTTGGACTGGTGGCGCCCCGCGAAGAAATGATGCACCAGCGCCACCGCCGCCGCATGGAAAGCGCCGAAGGTGATGGCATGCAGCGCCTGCGCCAGCAGGATCAGCGGCAGCACATCCACCGCCCAGCCGATCAGCAGGAAGCGCACGGCGGCACAGGCCAGGCCCACTGCCAGGATATGCGGCAGGGAAAACCGGCGCATCAGCCAGGGCATCAGGAAAAACGCGCCGATCTCGCACACCACGCCCAGCGCCCATAATTGCCCCACCGCGCTCTTGGCGTAGCCGTGCTCCACCAGGTAAATGGAAAAGAAGGTGTAGTAAGGCCCGTGCGCCACGGCCATCAGGAAGCAAGCGCCGAACAGCGCCAGCACCTGCGGCTGGAAAACGATCCGCGACAGCGGCTCCCTGTCGGTGTGGTGGGGCGGAACCGTGGTGGGAGGAATTTGCCGGGAAAAAAACAGGATGCCCATCAGGATGAACAGCCCCGCCCACAGCAGATAACGGATGGCGACGTAATCGAAGGCATACCCCAGTCCCAGCACGGTCAGGATGAATCCGATCGAGCCCCAGGCGCGGATGCGCCCGTAACGCGCGGTATCCTTGCCCAGATAGGCCAGCGTGGACGCATCCACCAGCGGAATGGTGGCGCTCCAGAAAAAACTCATCGTGCCCATCACCAGCAGCAGGCTCCAGAACCCGGTGGTGAAAAACACCCCCGCGAAGCACAGCAGGCTGGCCAGCGCCGCCAACTGCACCACCATCAGCCGGTTCCCGGAATGGTCGGCCAGCCAGCCCCAAAGCGCGGGCGCCACCATGCGCATCACCGGATGTATCGAGACCAGCAGCGCAATATGCACCGCATCGAAATGCAGGGAGTTGAGGTACAGGCTCCAGTAGGGCGAGTAGGCGCCCACATAGGCAAAATAGAAGAAATAAAACCCGGCGATGCGCCAGTGGTAGTTTTTGTGCGGGTTCACGGGAATTGGAAAGACAAAGGGGGTGGATCAACTCTGCATAGGCCGAATTATCGCACGCGAAAATATTTTGCGGGCGGCCCTTGAAAACCAGAATGCGGCCCCAACCTAGCCCCGGAAGACTATTTTGGAGGACGCAATGGCAGACAACGAAACAAACCCGCAAGCACCCGAACTGGGGCAGGCAGCCCCGGCTGAGGTCAAACAGGAAATCATGCCCAGCCCGGAGGATATGCTCAAAGTCGCAGAACTCAAGGCGCAGGAACATTACGACGCCTGGATGTATGCCAAGGCCGAGGGCGAAAACATCCGCCGCCGGGCGCAGGAAGACATCTCCAAGGCGCAAAAATTCGCCGTCGAGCGCTTTTCCGGCGAGTTGCTGGCAGTGATGGACAGCCTGCAGGCCGGGCTGGCTGTGCAGACCGACAACGTGGAAAGCTTCAAGAGCGGCATGGAGCTGACCCTGAAGCAGCTTGGCAGCGCCTTCGAAAAATTTCATATCAAGGAAATCAACCCGGTCGGCGAAAAACTCGACCCGCACAAGCACCAGGCCATCGGCATGGTGGAAAGCGAGCAGGAGCCCAATACCGTGGTAAGCGTGCTGCAGAAGGGCTACACCCTGCATGACCGGGTGCTGCGCCCGGCGCTGGTGATGGTGGCGAAGGCCAAGGGATAACCTGCTGCGTCATTCCCGCGCAGGCGGGAATCCAGTTGATTGAACATTCCCCGCGAAGCGGGGCAGAATCAAGGGTATTTTGAATAAAACCGCTGGATTCCCGCCTACGCGGGAATGACGGCTTAAAGGGTGCCGCACCCTTGAAATACCCGCCCCCGCCCTCATTTTAGGCATCAAGGCACCGACAGATTTGATTTTTACGCATTCATACTGAAAGGAAGCATCATGGGAAAGATTATCGGCATTGACCTGGGCACCACGAACTCGTGCGTCGCCGTGATGGAAGGCGGCAAGCCCAAGGTGATCGAAAATGCAGAGGGCGCGCGCACCACGCCTTCCATCATCGCCTACATGGAAGACGGCGAGGTGCTGGTCGGCGCGGCAGCCAAGCGCCAGGCCGTGACCAACCCGAAGAACACGCTGTACGGCGTGAAGCGCCTGATCGGCCGCCGCTTCGAGGAACCCATGGTGCAAAAGGACATTGACATGGTGCCCTACGGCATCGTCAAGGCCAAGAACGGCGACGCCTGGGTCAAGGTGCGCGACAAGGACATCGCGCCGCCGGAAATCTCCGCCCAGGTGCTGGTGAAAATGAAAAAGACCGCCGAGGACTACCTGGGCGAACCCGTCACCGAGGCCGTCATCACCGTGCCCGCCTACTTCAACGACGCGCAGCGCCAGGCGACGAAGGAAGCCGGACAGATCGCCGGCCTCGAGGTCATGCGCATCGTCAACGA
>JBGPSQ010000083.1:0-11316 GCA_041490205.1 Gallionellaceae bacterium | reverse complement strand
GAAGTTGCCGACAGCGGAGGTCTGGAAGGCTTTCTTGAATTCGTCGACGGAACCCCATTTG
Source organism: Gallionellaceae bacterium (assembly GCA_041490205.1). GTDB lineage: Bacteria > Pseudomonadota > Gammaproteobacteria > Burkholderiales > Gallionellaceae > DATDDB01. The sequence continues at coordinate 11,255 of JBGPSQ010000083.1, read as the reverse complement.
GCCATGATGGCGTCAGCCAGCGCGCCGGTGGGCTGGCCCCCGCCGTTGGGTTTCATGCAGTTCCAGAAAAAGGTGTGGTTCCACACCTGGGCAGAGTTGTTGTAGATGCCGCCGGCCGGAGCCTTCTTGATGAGGGCTTCCAGGTCGAGGTTTTCGTATTCGGTGCCCTTGATCAGGTTGTTCAGGTTGGTGACATAAGCCTGATGGTGCTTGCCATAGTGGTACTCGAACGTTTCTTCGGACATGTGCGGGACGAGCGCGTTCTTGGCAAACGGCAGGGGTGGAAGGGTGTGTTCCATGATTGTTCTCCTTGGTTTAATGGAAAAGCCGACCCACGGCTACTCGCGGCCAGCGTAATGCGAAATGACTGAGTAATTCTATCGGGAAAAGGCAGGGGAGTCCAGATACCCCCCGCCTTTATATTGATGGCTTAAGCCGCAGCTTTGAGGGGCGATTTTTTGTGCATCAACAGCGCCAGCAGCGTGGCCAACTGGTCGCGCATCTGGCGGCGATCCACGATCATGTCGATCGCGCCCTTGTCCAGCAGGAACTCGGCGCGCTGGAAACCGTCCGGCAGGGTTTCGCGCACGGTTTGCTGGATCACGCGCGCACCGGCAAAGCCGATCAGCGCGCCCGGCTCGGCCACCACCACGTCGCCCATGAAGGCGAAGCTGGCGGAGACGCCGCCCATGGTGGGGTCGGTCAGCACGGAAATGAACGGCAGGCGCGACTGGCTCAACTGGGTGAGCGCGGCGCAGGTCTTGGCCATCTGCATCAGCGACAGCAGACCTTCCTGCATGCGCGCGCCGCCGCTGGCGGCGAAGCAGATGAACGGCATGTTCTGTTCGGTGGCGATCTGCACGCCGCGCACGAAGCGCTCGCCCACCACTGAGCCCATGGAGCCGCCCATGAAACTGAACTCGAAAGCCGCCGCCACCAGCGGCTGGCCGTGCACGCTGCCCTGCATTACCACCAGCGCGTCTTCCTCGCCGGTGTCGCGCTGCGAGGAGGTGATGCGCTCGCTGTATTTGCGGCTATCCTGAAATTTAAGAGTATCCACCGGACGCACTTCCGCGCCGATTTCCAGGCTGTTATCGGCATCCAGCAGCCAGATCAAGCGCTTGCGCGCGGTGATGCGGTTATGGAAGGCGCACTTGGGGCAGACGCTGAGATTTTTTTCCAGTTCTTCGTAATACAGCACTTCCTGGCAGGCCGGGCATTTTTGCCACAGACCTTCCGGCACGTTTTTCTTGTCATCAAGATTCTCGCGGCGCTTGATCCTGGGTGGGGAAATTTTCTGGAACCAGCTCATGTTTTCTCCTTATTCCTGGTTTTAATCTTGATCGATCGCCTGGCGCAATTCTTTCACCAGGTTCGACACGTTTGCAATGACTTGCTGATCATTCGAATTTGCCCGGCTTGCATCCTCGATCTCCTGCACGATGCGGCTGCCGACCACCACGCCGTCGCACAGGCGGGAAACGGAGTGCGCCGTGACCGCATCGCGGATGCCGAAGCCCACGCCGATGGGCAGGCTGATGTGCTTCCTCAATTGCGGAATCTTGCGCTCGATCTCGCCCAGGTCCAGATTCCCGGCGCCGGTCACGCCCTTGAGCGAGACGTAATAAACATAGCCGCGCGCCTGATTCGCCACTTTCTTGATGCGCGCATCATCGGTGGTCGGGGCCAGCAGGAAGATGGGGTCTATGCCGTGGCGCTGCAAATGGCCGAAGGCTTCGTGACTTTCTTCCGGCGGAAAGTCCACGGTCAGCACGCCATCCACGCCCGATTCGGCGCATTTTTTCGCAAACGCCTCCCAGCCCATCGCCTCGAAGGGATTGCCGTAGCCCATCAGCACCACCGGGGTCGCGCTGTCCTGCTTGCGGAATTCGGCCACCATGCCGAGCACGTTGCGCAAACTGATGCCGTGCTTCAAGGCGCGCTCCGAGGCGCGCTGTATGACGGGGCCGTCCGCCATCGGGTCGGAAAACGGCACCCCCAGCTCGATCACGTCCGCGCCCGCTGCAACCAGCGCATGCATCAGCGGCACGGTGAGCTGCGGATTGGGGTCGCCCGCGGTGATGAAGGGAATGAGCGCCTTTTGCTTGTGCAGCTTGAGCTTCTCGAAGACAGTCTGAATGCGGCTCATAATGTAATGCCCTGCAAACGCGCGACGGTGTTGATGTCCTTGTCGCCGCGACCGGACAGATTCACCAGCAGGATTTTATCCTTGCCCATGGTGGGCGCGAGCTTCGCGGCATGCGCCAGCGCATGGCTGGATTCCAACGCGGGGATGATGCCTTCGAAGCGGCACAGGCTGTTGAACGCCGCCAGTGCCTCGTCGTCGTTTATGGCGACATATTGCGCGCGCCCGCTGTCTTTCAGCCAGCTATGCTCGGGGCCGACGCCGGGATAATCGAGACCGGCGGAAATCGAGTGGGTCTCGATGATCTGGCCGTTCTCGTCCTGCATCAAATATGTTTTATTGCCGTGCAGCACGCCGACCTTGGCATTGGCGGTGAGCGGCGCGGCATGCTGGCCGCTGCCCAGGCCGTGCCCGCCCGCCTCCACGCCGATGAGCTGCACGCCGGGCATATCGAGATAGGAGTAGAACACGCCCATCGCGTTGGAACCGCCGCCCACGCAGGCGATCACCGCGTCCGGCTGGCGTCCCGCCAGTTCCGGCATCTGCACCACGGCTTCCTTGCCCACCACCGAGTTGAAATCGCGCACCAGCATGGGATAGGGATGCGGCCCCGCCACCGTGCCGATGATGTAGAAAGTGCGCTCGACATTGGTCACCCAGTCGCGCATCGCCTCGTTCATCGCGTCCTTGAGCGTCTTCGAGCCGCTTTGCACCGGCACCACGGTCGCCCCCAGCAGCTTCATGCGGAACACGTTGGGCGACTGGCGCTGCACGTCTTCCGCGCCCATATACACCACGCACTCCATGCCCAGCCGCGCCGCCACCGTGGCTGTCGCCACGCCGTGCTGGCCCGCGCCGGTTTCGGCGATCACACGTTTCTTACCCATGCGCTTGGCCAGCAGCGCCTGGCCGATGGTGTTATTAATCTTGTGCGCGCCGGTGTGGTTGAGGTCTTCGCGCTTGAGATAAATCTGCGCGCCGCCCAGGTGCTCCGACAGGCGCTTGGCGTGGTAAACCGGGCTGGGGCGACCGACGTAGTGCTTGAGGTCGTGCTTGAATTCGGCGATGAATGCCGGGTCGTCGCGGTATTTCTCATAGGCCGCGCGCAATTCTTCCAGGGCGCCCATCAGGGTCTCGGCCACGTAAATGCCGCCGTAAGGGCCGAAGTGCCCGGTATTATCGGGATAGTTGTACATCTATTCGCTTAACCTCATTAATGAACGCGGCGATCTTCGCCGCATCCTTGATTCCTTTTGCAGCCTCTACACCGCTGGAGACATCCACCGCGTAAGGCCGCACTGCGCGTATGCCCTCGGCCACATTGCCCGGATTCAGCCCGCCGGAAAGTATCACCGGTAGCGGCAGGCTATTGCGTTCATCTGGGGGCGGGATCAGCGCCCAATCAAATGTTGCCCCGGTGCCGCCGTGCGTGCCTTCGACATACGCATCCAGCAGCAAACCCTGCGCGCTGGCATAACGGGACGCGCATTGTACCAAATCCACGCCCTCCCTTACCCGGATCGCCTTGATGTAGGGACGGCTGAAGCTGGCGCAAAACTCCGGCGCTTCCCCGCCGTGGAATTGCAGCACGTCCAGCGGCACCTCTTCCAGCACCGCATGCACGTAATCCGCGCTGACATCCACGAACAGCCCGGCCACCGTGACGAAAGGCGGCAGTGCCCGGGCCAGCCGCGCGGCCTGCCGCACGGTGACATAACGCGGGCTCTTCTCGTGGAAAACCAGGCCGATCGCATCCGCGCCGCTGTGAGCGGCGGCGAGCGCGTCTTCAATGCGCGTGATGCCGCAAATCTTGATCCGGGTCATGTCGAGCTTGGGTAGGCAGGCCATCCGCCAAAGCTCGCATTGTAATCCATTCGGACCCGGGCGAGACGTCCCGCACACTCAGGGCCGCGCCCGTCCCGCGACGTAATGCCCCCTGGCATAGCGCCTGCGCCCGAGCCGCTATCACACTGCATGGCCGAATACAACTGCATAGGTAGATAGGTGCCTGCCGGTCAATCTTGTTATAACCTCTACAAATAAGTTGTTCGCCATGAAATATGGCCTGGACAACAAAAAATGCCGCCTGAGAACGGAAAAACGAGCGGAGCGAAGTTCCGCTTGCACAAACAAGGGTGGAGAAGTCTCGAGTGCAGGCGGCTTGACCGGATGCATGCGTTCGTTGAAGGCCGAAAAGACCGGGGCTGTACCGTAGTTCCATTTCATTGTTTTCAACCACAAGGGAGTATCTCCATCTTGAATACCAATAACATTCTTTCGACAGCAGTTTTGGCAGCAGGCGTCATTGCAGCGGGCTTCTCGCTTCCATCCGCAGCGGCAGATCAAGCGGGAAGCGATACGCATAAAGGAAGCGCCACGGTCAAGCTGCAGTATGTTCATGGCGTGCACAAGAATGGTACGGCCGACCCGAAGCATGACGCCGCCTGCAAAAAACAGCTTTCCGAAATCACTTCCAAATTCGTCGGGATGCCGGTAAAGACTGAGTATTCCATTGACCCCAAGACCCTGAAGATGTCGGCGGAATCGACTTTCCCGAGCCCGGTAGCCACGCAAACGCTGGAACTCACTGCCCAATTGAACCCGCTCGGAATCAAGGGGGTTTATGCTTTGGGCGCATTCCGCCCGGCGGCGCTCCCCGATGCCTATGTGCTTTTCTCGGTCAGCGAGAAATTCACCGGCGCCAAGAGCACATTCATGATCATCAACACCAAGCAAGACTACAACTGCGTGATCTCCAGCGCCAAGGCACCTTTCAAGACCGCTGAAAGCGCCAGGTTGGGAGTGGACGCAAAGTAAGCAGTAGCTAAACAAGCGCTCCCGCGAACAGAGCACAGCGAATTTTGGCGAAACTTCGATTTGCTCGTGTTCGCGGGAGCGTAAAAGTTAGGGCGCTGAAAAACTGCACGGCCCCACGCCCATTCGCTCTACGTATCACTTTGAAATGGCACATGAATATGCATTCAGCATAATGCGCGCCGGCGCTTACGCAAAATCAAAAAACAGGTAAAATAGGCAGCGTTTTTTACCAGTAGACATCACATGTATTCCATCCTGCCAACCGCCATCTCCATACTGTTCCTCGGTTATGGCTTTTATGCGCTGTACAGCCGCGGCCTCAACCGCATCACAGCGACCTTTTTCCTGCTTTGCCTCACCACCTTCTTCTGGCAGGGTACATGGGCGGTGCTGTTCCAGGCGGAAAGCCCGCACACGGCCCTCGTGCTGGTCAAGCTCGGCTATTTCTTCATCCTGTTCCTGCCTACCTGCATGTACCATTTCCTCACGGAAATCACCGGGCGGCAGCAGGAGCGCCGCCTTGTTTATTTTTCCTACGGGGTGTCGGCGATCCTGGCGGTTTTTCTGGTCTCGTCGGACCTTTTCGTCTCCGGCTACTACCATTATTTCTGGGGCTATTATCCCAAGGCCGGGATGCTGCACCCAATTCATGTGATTCAAACGGTAGTCGTGGCAAACCGAGGTCTTTACATTACCTACCTGGCGCAAAAGAATGCTTCGGGCGACATGCAGATGAGGCTCCGTCTTTGCTTGATCGGCTTGCTCATCTACCTTTTTGCCGCAGTTGACTACCTGTGCAACTACGGGTTCGAGTTCTACCCGCCGGGCCTGGTCTTTATCGCGATCTCTCTTGGATTTCTTGCCATTGCGATCGTCAAATACGACCTGCTCAACCCCATGGCGCTGGCGGGCACCATCGCGCATGAGATGCGCACGCCGCTGGCGGCCATCCGCAACCAGGCTGCGGGCTTTGCCAAACACCTGCCCACCTTGCTGGAAGGCTACCACTTGGCTGTGGACAATAAGCTGATGGACCCACGCATCGGAGCCAGCCACCTGGAAATATTGTCCGGAATTTCCGGTCGCATCACCAACGAGGTACACAAGTCGAACACCATCATTGACATGATGCTGGCCTCAAGCTCGATGGAGCGGCCCGAAACCCTGGACTTCGAGCGCTATTTCATACAGGCTTGCATCGCCGAGGCACTGGAGCGCTATCCGTTCGAGCAGGGTGAAAAAGAAAAAATCAGCGTGGAAATCGCGGAAAATTTCGAGTTTCGCGGCTCAAACGCGCTGCTGGTGTTTGTACTGTTCAACCTGCTGAAAAATGCCCTCTACGCCCTGAAGGCATCGGGCAAGGGCGGCATCAAGATTTCCGCCCAGCCGTCAGGCGGCCGCAATATCCTCTTCGTGACCGACACCGGCCCCGGCATCCCCCAAAATGTGCTTCCCCACATTTTCGAATCTTTTTACAGCACCAAACGAAACGGCGGCGGCGCGGGGATAGGCCTGGCTTTCTGCAAAAAAGTGATGGAAGCCTTCGGCGGAAGCATCCGCTGTGACTCGGTTGAAGGCGAATACACCACCTTCGCCCTGGAATTCCCGTCCGCCTGATTTACCCGCCTGCTTGCCCGTGCGCAAGCCCCGGCCCCGCTTCACAATACACCACTATTTCAAGAAATGTGCCCGCAAAGGGCGCGTTGGCGGCCGCGTCGCGTCCGTCTTTTTTAAACCACCAGGAGAGAATCATGCTGAACAGAAACGTACAAACACACGCAACCCTTGCTTCCGTCATCCCTTTTCCCTTCCCTCAGGAGCGGTCGCAACCCAAAACCTTCCACCACACCATAGGCATTTTCCTGAAGGATTCCAATGCCTACGGCAATACCTATTTTGCCCGGTATTTTGAGTGGCAGGGCATCTGCCGCGAACACTGGTTCCAGCAACACATCTGCCCGGATATGCTGCAAACCCAGGGCGTTCTCATCACCAAATGCGCACACCAGGATTATGCGCAGGAAACCCTCCCTTTCCAGAAAGTGGAATGCCGCCTGAACACATATAACATCAAACAGTGCTCGTTCAATTTGCTGTTCCGTTTTTATGTAGGCGGCAAGCTGGTCTCCAGGGGGTACCAACAAATTGTATTTGCCGACCATAATAAAAAGATCACTCGTTTTCCCCAGAAAGTGCTTGATGGCGTTAGGGAATACGAAGATCCGGAATTTTCGCTTCAGGGCTGAGCGAGCAAACTACGCCCCATGAAATGAAGCCCGGCATCCGCACCGGATTTGCCGGGCTTCGCCTAATACCGGCCGCCAGCCCCTCCCCGGCAGGCCGTATTTACCCGAACAGATTTGCCAGGCCGTATTTGCTAGAATGCGGGCTTACCTAGTGAGGGAGCCCAGACATGACATACGTTGTCACCGAAGCCTGCATCAAGTGCAAATATACCGATTGCGTGGATGTCTGCCCGGTGGACTGTTTCCGGGAAGGCCCCAATTTCCTGGTGATAGACCCCGATGAGTGCATAGATTGCACGCTGTGCGTGGCGGAATGCCCGGCTGAGGCGATATACGCCGAGGACGATGTGCCCCGAGGCCAGGAGAGTTTCGTCAAGCTGAACGCCGAACTGGCGAAGCTGTGGAAACCCATCGTCGAAATGAAGGACGCGCTCCCCGACGCCGACCAGTGGAAGGACCAGAAGGACAAGCTCAAGCTGTTGGAGCGCTGACAGGATAACCCAGGGCATGGAACACTCGCCCAACGGCGGCTCCCAAGCCGCTATTTTTTTCGATGCCGTAGCACACAGCATCCTCGCGCGGCATGCGCCCCCCGACCTGCGCGGGGCAACCATGCTGCTGCCCAATTACCACGCCGCACAGCCGCTGGCGCAAGCCCTCGCCCGCCAGCACAGCGGCCCCGCCCTACTGCTGCCCCGGATGACCACCCTGGACGACTGGGCGCGGGAAATCCCGGAAGCATCTCCCATCATTCCCGACAGCCGCCGCAACGCCCTGCTCTACCGGCACCTGCACAAACACCCGTGGTTCGCCCAAGCCGACCTGTGGAGCATGACGCAGGAACTGCTGGCGCTGTTCGACGAACTGACACAGGCGCTTGATGCCCTGCCGCGCGACGCGCAAGACTTCACCCAGGCCGTGCAGCAGGCATACCAGGCGCGGCAGAACGAAACCCTGCAACTGGAAGCGCGGCTGGTTTTCGAGCTGTGGCATGCCATGCAGAGCGGCGCGGAATTGGATGAGGCGCGCGCGCGCCAGCAACGACTGGCGCAGCTCGCGGAACAGGCGGATTCACCCTTGTATGTTCTGCGCGCGTCCGCGTGGAGCGCGTTGGAGCAGCGCTTCCTGAATGAATATGCCGGGCGCGCCGAAGTCGAGGTGTTCGATTTGCGCGAGATGGGACAAGGGGATTTTCTTTCGGCTGCTTTCTCGATGCCCCTCTCCCCAGCCCTCTCCCGCCAGCGGGAGAGGGAGTCGTCCGGTGCCCCTCTGATGGAACTACCAGCCATTCGACTAGGCTGCCAAAAAACAGCAGCCAAGTCGCTGGTTGTCCCGCTGGCGGGAGAGGGGGAAGGGGAGAGGGCTGGGGAGAGGGTATCTTCGCTGCGCACCCAAGCCGCAACCCTGCAAGCCGAAAACACCCCTCCTCTCGGCAATAAACTGCGCTTCTTCGCCGCCGCCAGCCTGGAACAGGAGGCGCGCGCCGCCGCCATGCAGGTGCGGCGCTGGCTGCAAGAAGGCAAGCGCGAGATCGCCGTCGTGGTGCAAGACCGAGAAGTGGCGCGGCGCATGCGCGCCCTGTTGGAGCGCGCGGAAATACTGGTGTGCGACGAGGCCGGGTGGACTTTCGCCACGCTCTCGGTGAGCACCGTGCTGGACCGCTGGCTCACCGCCCTGCAAAGCGGCTTTTACCACCATGACCTGCTCGACCTGCTCAAGTCGCCCTTCATCTTTTCCGGCATGCCCCCGGAAACGCGCAAGGGTGCGGTTTACCACCTGGAACAATTGCTGCGCAAACAGGGCGTGTCCGGCGGGCTGGAAAACTTCATCCAGCTCGCGGAACATGAACCGGTATTGCACGAACCGCTGGGCCGCCTGCGCCAGGCAGCCGCACAACTCGACCAGCACAAGCGCCGCACCCTTTCGGCGTGGCTGGACGCCCTGCGCGAGAGCCTCGCCGTGCTGGACATAGATGCCGGGCTGCGCAAGGACGACGCGGGCGCGCAATTGCTGCACGCGCTGGATGCCTGGCGCGAGGAGCTGGCGGGCGACGAAGGCCGCTACCGCTTCGGCGAATGGCGGCGCTGGCTGGCGCAGCAACTGGACACCAAGACCTATCTCGACACCGGCGTGGAAAGCCCGGTGCGCTTCACCCACCTGGCGGGCGCGCGCTGGCGCGCCTTCGACGCTGTGCTGCTGCTGGGCTGCGATGCCGATCACCTGCCGCGCGCCGCCGATGGCGGGCGCTGGTTCAACGATGCGGTGCGCGGCAGCCTGGGCCTGCCCACCCGGGCCATGGAAGCCGCGCGCCAGCGCGACGACCTGCACGCCCTGCTGACGTTGAACGGCTGCGTGCTGGCCACCTGGCAAAAGGATAAGGACGGCGAGAAACGCCTGCTCAGCCCCTTTCTCGAAATGCTGCGCGACCTGCACATGCTGGCCTATGAGGACGATCTCGCCGACGATCAATTGCAGCACTTCCTGGCTATGGAAGAAGCGCATGACGCGGAGGTGCCGCAATCCTCACGTCCTGCGCCTGCCGTGGCGCAGGAACTGATCGCCGACACCGTCTCCATCTCCGCCTACAACAGCCTGGTGGCTTGCCCCTACCAGTTCCATGCGCGCCACCTGCTGCGGCTCAACGAACTGGACGAGGTGCAGGAAGGCATCGAGAAGCGCGATTACGGCGAGCATGTGCACGACATCCTGCACCGCTTCCACAAGCGCTATCCGCAAGTGTCCGGCCACCCCGTGCAGGAGATGGAAGCCGCACTGCGCAGCATCAGCGAGGAAGTGTTCGCCAAGCTGTTGGCGCGCGATTTCTCCGCGCGCGCCTGGCTGGCGCGCTGGTACAAGGCGCTACCCGGCTATCTCGAATGGCAGCTAAAAAATGAAGAGCAGGGCTGGCGCTACACGGAAGCGGAAAGCGCCTTCGCCGTCGAACTGGACAACGTGCGCCTGCGCGGACGCATAGACCGCATGGACGTGAAAGCAGGGGAAAAGCGCGTACTGGATTACAAGACGCAAAGCGCCCAGAGACTGACCGCCATGCTGCGCGAGCCCGGCGAGGACGTGCAGCTCGCCTGCTATGCCTTTGCGCACGGGGCTACGGCGGCAGCATTCGTCAGCCTTGATGGCGAAACTCCAAAGTCCATCGCACCACCCCATGACCTGGCGCAATTGGCAGAACTCAACGCCGCGCGCCTGGAGCAAGTGATGGGCCGCATGCGCAATGGCGCGGGGCTGCCTGCGAATGGGGTGGACGCGGTGTGCCAGCATTGCGAGATGCGCGGTTTGTGCAGGAAGGGGGAGTGGGTAAGCGCATGAGCCATCTTCCATCCGCCCACACGAAGAGTTCCTCCACGTCATTCCCGCGCAGGCGGGAATCCAGTGAAACATATATTTCTCGCGCAGCGAGTCCACAACAATTTGTCCGCTGCGCGGTTTTGTTATTTGACTGGATTCCCGCCTGCACCCGCAAGGGGTACGCCGTGGTTGTAAAGGGGCTAAAGCCCCTACAACCACGCAGCGCGGGAATGACGGGAATAGGTTCGCATGATGAGTAATAACATCGCCCTCGACCCCAAACACAGCATCGTCGTCGAAGCCTGCGCGGGCAGTGGCAAGACCTGGCTGCTGGTTTCGCGCATGGTGCGCCTGCTGCTGGATGGCGCCGCGCCTTCCCAAATACTTGCCATCACCTTCACGCGCAAGGCTGCGCAGGAGATGCAGGCGCGCTTGCAGCTCTGGCTGCGCGAGCTGGCGGCGGAGGACGACGGCCATGTGCGCCGCTTCTTCGCCGAGCGCGGCCTGGAAAGCCTCACCGATGTGCAATTGCAGCGCGCGCGCAGCCTGCATGGCCTGGTGCTGCTGGCGCAGCCGGGCATCAGCATCAGCACCTTCCACGGCTGGTTCATGCAGGTGATGCAGCGCGCGCCGATGAATTCCGGCGTGATGCAGGGCATGAACCTGCTGGAACGCGCGGCCAGCCTGCAGGATGAAGCCTGGGACGAAATGCTGGAGCACATGCGCGAACAGCCGGAGAG
>JBGPSQ010000082.1:0-11339 GCA_041490205.1 Gallionellaceae bacterium | reverse complement strand
GCATCCCTGATTCATTCCTTCCGAATTTCCCCTACTACCTTTCTGCGAGACGCCTGAATGGATGTCACGATAGCCGTTGATGCCATGGGCGGCGACCATGGCCCGCATGTCACCGTCCCTGCTGCAGTGGCGTATTTGCGCAGTTGCCCAGGCGACACTATCGTGCTGGTCGGGCTGCCGGATGTCATTGAAGCAGAGCTGCGCGCGTTGGGCGCCGCCACCGGCCCGCACTTGCTTATCCACGCGTCCAGCGAAGTGGTGGGCATGGACGAGCCGCCGCAGCAGGCTCTGCGCAATAAAAAAGATTCTTCCATGCGGGTCGCCATCAACCTGGTGAAGAGCGGCGAGGCTACCGCCTGTGTCAGCGCGGGCAACACCGGCGCGCTGATGGCGACGGGTCGTTATGTGCTGAAAATGCTGCCTGGTATAGACCGCCCGGCGATCGCCACTTTCCTGCCCAGCGTCAAGGGCCAAGCTTGTATGCTGGATCTGGGCGCGAACGTGGATTGCAATGCCGAGCACTTGCTGCACTTCGCCCTGATGGGCAGCGCCCTGGCCAGCGCCATTTTGCACAAGGACAATCCCACGGTGGGCTTGCTCAATATCGGCAGCGAGGAAATCAAGGGCAACGAGGTGGTGAAACAGGCTGCGGAGTTGCTGCAGCAGAGCGACCTCAACTTTTACGGCAATGTCGAGGGTGACGATATTTTCAAAGGCGTGACCGATGTGGTGGTGTGCGACGGCTTTGTCGGCAATGTGTCCCTGAAGAGTGCCGAGGGTGTGGCAAAAATGATGGGCGGATTCCTCAAGGAGGAATTTAGCCGGAATATATTCACCAAGCTGGCCGGGCTCATCGCCCTGCCGGTGCTCAATGCCTTCAAGCGCAGGCTCGACCATCGCCGCTACAACGGCGCAACGCTGCTAGGGCTGAAGGGTATCGTGGTGAAAAGCCACGGCTCGGCGGATTCCTTTGCCTTCCAATGCGCCATCGAGAGTGCGGCGGAGGAGGCTCGCAGCGGCATGTTGCGCCATATCAGCGAGCATATGGAAAAATGGCATCAATCCGAACAGCACAAAACGGCGGCGACCAATTAATGGATTCGAAAGTCAAAGGGATGTATTCCAAGATCATCGGCACCGGCAGCTACCTGCCTGCGAAGATTCTGACCAATGCCGACCTGGAGAAGATAGTCGACACCTCGCACGAGTGGATATTTTCACGCAGCGGCATTGCCGAGCGCCGGATGGCCGCAGAGGGCGAGATGACCAGCGACCTGGCGCTGCAGGCCAGCCGCAAGGCGATAGAAGCGGCCGGGGTCGGCATGGACGAGATCGATCTCATCATCGTGGCGACCACCACGCCCGACCAGATTTTCCCCAGCACGGCCTGCATCCTGCAGGACAAATTGGGCGTCAGGCAGGGTGCGGCATTCGACGTGCAGGCGGTCTGCGCCGGTTTCATTTATGCGCTGGCCACCGCAGACATGTATATCCGCACGGGGCAGGCGCGCACTGCGCTGGTGGTGGGCGCCGAGACGCTGACCAGGTTGCTGGACTGGAAAGACCGCACGACTTGCGTGCTGTTCGGCGATGGCGCGGGTGCGGTGGTATTGCAGGCTAGCGATACGCCCGGAATCATCAAGACCCGTCTGCGCGCCGACGGCAGCCAGCGCGGCATGCTGGAAGCGCGCGGCTACATTGGCAGCGGGGTGGTGCAGGGCGATCCTTACATCAAGATGGACGGGCAGGCCGTGTTCAAGTTCGCCGTCAAGGTGCTGAGCGACGTGGTGGATGAAGTGCTGGTCGGCACTGGCTTGTCCGCGTCCTCCATCGACTGGCTGGTGCCGCACCAGGCGAATATACGCATCATGGAAGCCACCGCGAAGAAACTGAATCTGGGGCTGGACAAGCTGGTGGTCACCGTGGATCGCCACGGTAACACTTCGGCGGCTTCCATCCCGCTGGCATTGGATACGGCGGTGCGCGATGGCCGCATCAAGGCAGGGCAGCATGTGCTGCTGGAAGGCGTGGGCGGCGGTTTTACCTGGGGCGCTGTCCTGATTCGCTGGTAACTATTAAATTACGCATAATAAGTAATAACATGACTAAATTTGCTTTCGTGTTCCCCGGCCAAGGTTCGCAATCGCGCGGCATGATGGATGCCTATGGCGATTTTGCGGTGGTGCGGGAGACTTTTACCGAGGCATCGGACGTATTGAAGCAGGACATGTGGAAACTGGTTGCCGAGGGCACCGATGCCGAACTGAATTCGACCGTGAACACCCAGCCGGTGATGTTGACTGCCGGTGTGGCGGTGCACCGGGCGTGGCAATCGAAAAACGGGCCTGCGCCTATTTTGATGGCTGGGCACAGCCTGGGTGAATACACCGCCCTGGTGGCTGCTGGCGCCCTGCGTTTTGCCGATGCGCTGCCACTGGTGCGCTATCGCGCGGAATGCATGCAGCAGGCCGTTCCGGAGGGCACGGGCGGCATCGCCGCGATTCTGGGGCTGGATGACGATGCGGTGCGTGCCGTGTGCGCGGAAGGCGCGCAGGGCGAAGTGTTGGAAGCGGTAAATTACAACTCTCCGGGGCAGGTCGTGATCGCGGGCAACCGCGCGGCGGTCGAGCGCGGCATGGAGCTGGCCAAGGCAAAAGGTGCTAAGCGCGCGCTGATGCTGCCGATGAGCGTGCCGTCGCATTGCAGCCTTTTGAGCGGCGCGGCTGAAAAGCTGCGCGCATACCTGGATAATGTCAGCGTGCAAGTGCCCGGCATCCCGGTGCTGCACAATGCGGATGTGAAGAGCCATCAAGACGGTGCGGGGATCAAGGATGCGCTGGTGCGGCAACTGTATTCGCCCGTGCGCTGGGTGGAAACCGTGCAGCACTTCGGGCAACAGGGCGTGACGCACAATGTGGAATGCGCGCCGGGCAAGGTGCTGATGGGGCTGAACAAGCGCATAGACGCGAACCAGCAGGCGATGGCGCTCAACGATGGCGCCGCGCTGACAGCCGCGCTGGCGGCACTGGTATAAGAAAATCAAACAACAAGGGGAATGCTCATGAGTTTGCAGGGACAAATCGCATTGGTGACGGGAGCCAGCCGCGGCATAGGGCAGGGCATCGCGCTGGAACTGGGCAAGCAGGGCTCGGTCGTGGTGGGCACCGCCACCACCGATAAAGGCGCACAGGCCATCAACGAATATCTGGCAGCGGCGGGCATCAAGGGCGCGGGCATGGCGCTGAATGTCAACGATGCCGCTCAAGTCGAACAGGCGCTGGACAGTATTCGCAAGCAATTCGGCGAAATCTCCATCCTGGTGAACAACGCCGGTATCACGCGCGACAATCTGCTGGCGCGCATGTCGGACGAAGAGTGGGACGACATCATGTCCACCAACCTGAAATCGGTGTTCCGCATGAGCCGCGCCGTGATGCGCGGCATGATGAAGGCGCGCCATGGCCGCATCATCAATATCTCTTCCGTGGTGGGCAGCATGGGCAATGCCGGCCAGTCCAACTACGCCGCCTCCAAGGCGGGCATGGAAGGCTTCAGCAAATCGCTGGCGCGCGAAATCGGCAGCCGCAACATTACCGTCAATTGCGTCGCGCCCGGCTTTATCGCGACCGACATGACCGAGGCACTGCCTCAGGAGCAGCGCGACATGCTGATTCAAAATGTGCCGCTGAAGCGTCTGGGCCAAGTGGCTGATATTGCAGCCGCCGTGGTCTTTCTGGCAGGCCCGGGCGCATCTTATATCACCGGCACTACACTGCATGTGAACGGCGGAATGTACATGGCCTGATTGCCAGTTTGGAAAATCGGGCAAATTTGGTAGAATAGCAAGGCTTTTTGATTTTTAACCGGAGTGGGGAGAAATACAATGTCGACCATTGAACAACGCGTCAAGAAAATCGTTGCCGAACAACTTGGCGTCAACGAGTCCGAAGTGAAAAACGAATCTTCCTTTGTCAACGATCTGGGGGCAGACTCCCTGGATACGGTTGAACTGGTCATGGCGCTGGAAGAAGAATTCGAGTGCGAGATCCCCGACGAAGACGCGGAAAAGATCACCTCCGTGCAACAGGCCATTGACTACGTCAACGCCCACCAGAAGTAATCCAGCCCCGGTTTCCCCAGGAGTACAGTTTGTCCAAACGCAGAGTCGTAGTCACGGGCTTGGGGGCGATTACGCCCGTTGGCATAGGTGTTTCCGAGACGTGGAAGAATATCGTCGCGGGCAAATCGGGGATCACCCGAATCAGCAAGTTTGATCCCAGCGCTTTCGCATGCCAAGTGGCAGGTGAAGTGAAGGGGTTCGACGTGGCACAGTACATGCCCGCCAAGGATGCGCGGCGCATGGATGTGTTCATGCACTATGGCCTGGTGGCAGGCATGGAAGCTTTCAAGGATTCCGGACTCGTCGTGACCGAACAGAATGCAGAGCGCATCGGTGTGTGCATCAGTTCCGGCATCGGCGGCTTGCCGATGATCGAAGATACGCACGACGATTATCTCGCGGGCGGCCCGCGCAAGATTTCGCCGTTCTTCATTCCGGGCACCATCATCAACATGATTTCCGGCAACCTGTCCATCATGTACGGGTTGAAAGGGCCGAATTTCTCTGTGGTTACAGCATGCACGACCGGCACGCACAGCATAGGCGAATCGGCGCGCATCATCGAGTACGGCGATGCCGACGTGATGATCGCGGGCGGCGCCGAGGCGACCATTTCGCCCCTGGCCATCGGCGGCTTCTCCTCCGCGCGCGCGCTTTCCACGCGCAATGACGATCCGGCCACTGCCAGCCGTCCCTGGGACAAGGACCGGGATGGCTTCGTGATGGGCGAAGGTGCGGGTGTGCTGGTTTTGGAAGAATACGAACACGCAAAAGCGCGCGGCGCGAAAATCTATGCCGAACTCTCAGGCTACGGCATGAGCGCGGACGCATACCACATGACCGCGCCCAGCACCGACGGCCCCAAGCGCAGCATGGTCAACGCCCTGCGCAATGCCAGCCTCAACGCGAACCAGGTTGACTATGTCAATGCACACGGCACATCCACGCCGCTGGGCGACAAGAATGAGACCGAGGCGATCAAGCTGGCGTTCGGCGACCACGCGAAAAAAATGGTTGTCAGTTCCACCAAATCCATGACCGGCCACTTGCTGGGCGGGGCTGGCGGCATCGAGTCGCTGTTTTGCGTATTGGCGATACACGACCAGGTTGTTCCGCCGACCATCAACATCTTCGAGCAGGATCCGGAGTGCGATCTGGATTACTGTCCCAATACCGCGCGCAACGTGAAAATAGACGTGGCGGTAAATAACAATTTCGGGTTTGGCGGAACCAACGGCTCGCTGGTGTTCCGCAAGGTCTAGCGACTAACCCCCATGCTGGTCAAGGGCGTGCAACCAGAAATTGCCAGGCCAGCATGTTTAAACAAATGGCCCGACTATGCGCCGGATTAAACGCCTGCTGTTCCTGTTTTTTTTCCTGCTGCTATCAATGGCCGGGGGCGCCGCATATTATGCGACTCGCCCGCTGCCCCTGCCAACGCAACCTTTTGCCTTTTCCCTGAACCAGGGCGCCAGCCTGAAAAGCGCGGCCAGACAGTTCCAGCAGTCCGGATTGATCCCAAGCGACCAGGCATTCGTCCTGCTCGCGCGCGTGCTGGGCAAGTCGGGGCAGATCAAGGCGGGCAACTACGAGTTGGAGTCGTCCGTCTCAATGCTGGGATTGCTGGACATGCTGGTAAAGGGGCAGGTGAGCCAGGGTGAGATCGGCATCATCGAAGGCTGGACTTTCCGGGAATTCCGCGCGGCGATGCAAGCCGACCCGGGTCTGCGCCATGACAGCGCCTCCTTGTCCGAAGAGGAAATAATGCAGCGCATAGGCGCTTCCGAAAAACAGGCGGAGGGACTGTTTTTTCCCGACACGTACTACTATGCCAAGGGTTCCAGCGACCTGGTCATATACCGGCGTGCCTATCAAACCATGCAACGGCATTTGCAGGAAGCCTGGCAGGGGCGCGATACTGACTTACCCCTGGAATCTCCCTACCAGGCACTGACCCTCGCTTCCATCGTGGAAAAGGAAACCGGCAAGGCGCAAGACCGCGACATGATTGCAGGCGTGTTCACAAACCGCTTGCGCAAGGGCATGAGGCTGCAAACCGATCCCAGCGTCATCTATGGCATCGGGGAAAAATTCGACGGCAATTTGCGCAAGCGCGATCTGCTGAAGGATACGCCTTACAATACCTACACACGGGCAGGTCTGACGCCAACTCCGATTGCCTTGCCGGGACTGGCTTCGCTGCATGCCGCCCTGCACCCGGCGAAAACGGATGCCCTATATTTTGTTGCGCGCGGAGACGGCAGTTCCGAATTTTCCAGTACGCTTGAGAAACACAACAGAGCAGTCAACCACTACCAGTTGCATCAAAAGTGAGCCCGGTTGCCCAGAGGAGCAAGGCGAAATTGAGCAAGGCAAAATTCATCACCTTCGAGGGCGTGGATGGGGCGGGGAAAAGCACCCACCTGGCCTGGTTTGCCGACACTCTGCGCCAGCGCGGGATGGATGTGCTGGTCACGCGCGAGCCCGGTGGCACTCCTTTGGGGGAGCGCCTGCGTGAAATACTGCTGAACCAGCCCATGCAAGCCCGGACTGAAGCCATGCTGATGTTCGCTGCGCGCATGGAGCATATCGATCTGGTCATCAAGCCTGCATTGCAGCGGGGAAGCTGGGTGGTGTCGGACCGCTTTAGCGATGCCAGCTTCGCCTATCAGGGTGGGGGCAGGGGCGTGCCGGTGGAAAATCTGGAGCAACTGGAGCGCTGGGTGCATGGCGGCTTCCAGCCCGACCTGACCCTGCTTTTCGACATCCCGATTGAAGTTGCCCGCCAGCGCCTTTCGAACAATACATCTCTCGATCGCTTCGAACAGGAACAGGGCAGCTTTTTCGAAAAAGTAAGGCTAGCCTACCTGGATCGCTACCGGAAAAATCCCGGACGTTTCGCCCTGATAGATGCCAGCAGGACCCCGGAAGAAGTTAAAGCGGATTTGGGAAAAATTATTGCATCGCTTTGAAATGGCAAAATTATATCCATGGCAAGACGAATCTTGGCAGCGCTGGGCCGGGTTGCGTGCACGCCTGCCTCATGCCATCCTGCTGAAGGGGCCGCAGGGCACAGGCAAGCTGGATTTTGCCATGACCCTTGCACAATCCCTGTTGTGCGAAAACCCGGAGGCTGACGGAAAAGCCTGCGACCATTGCCCCTCCTGTCACTGGTTTACGCAGGAAACCCATCCCGATTTCCGGCTGCTCCAGCCCGATGCGCTGGCCGAGACGGATGAGGGCGAAGAGCGCGAAGCGGGCAGGAAAAAACCTTCCCGCCAGATTTCCGTCGAACAGGTGCGCGCCCTGTCGGATTTTGCCAATCTTTCCGCGCATCAGGGCGGTCACCGGGTGGTGCTGATCCACCCGGCTGAAACCATGAATACCAGCGCCGCGAATGCACTGCTCAAGACGCTGGAGGAACCCAGCGGGCGCATGATCCTCATCCTGGTCTCGCACAAACCCCAGCAACTGCTGCCCACCATTCTGAGCCGCTGTGTGGCGCTGGCCATGCCCATGCCATCGCCGGAGGAAAGTCTCGCGTGGCTGAAGCAGCAAGGCGTCGCCCATTCCGCCAGCCTGCTGGCACAGGCAGGATTCGCGCCGCTGACGGCGGCAAAATTGGCCGAGGAAGGCGCGGGTGCGGATGAATACAACCGTTTCTTGCAGGAAATCGGGCAGCCCGCCCAGTTCGACGCGCTCGCCCTGGCGGAGCAATTGCAGAAAATGGATCCTGCACAGGTCATCCACTGGCTGCAGCAGTGGTGTTACGACCTGGGCAGCGCAAAGCTTGCCGGCAAGATCAGGTATCACCCGGAGCTTGGCGAACGCATCAAGAACATTTCCGGAAAAATCTCCACTCTCGCACTGGCGAATTACCAGAAGGAATTGCTGGTCGCCCGGCGCGAAGCATGGCATCCCCTGAATCCGAAACTTTTGTTTGAGTCACTGTTCCTGTCTTACCAGCAAATGATGCTGGAGAAGGCAGCTTAGGCTGCACGATCATGATGTTCATTGATTCCCATTGCCACCTCAACTTCCCGGAACTGGCCGAAAACCTGGGCGAAGTCCTGGAGAACATGCGGCGCAATGACGTTGGGCAGGCCTTGTGCGTAGGGGTCAGCCTGGACAAATTCCCGCAGATACTGGCGCTCGCCGAGCAGCACGCAAACATCTTCGCCTCCGTAGGCGTGCATCCCGACCACGAGTTGGATGCCGAACCCACACAGGAATTGCTGGTGCAACTGGCGAACCATCCCAAAGTCATCGCTATCGGCGAAACCGGGCTGGATTATTTCCGCCTGAAGGGCGACCTGGAATGGCAGCGCACCCGTTTCCGTACCCACATTCACGCCGCGCGCGCATGCGGGAAGCCGCTGATCGTGCATACCCGCGAGGCTGCTGCGGACACTTTGCGCATCATGAGGGAGGAGGGCGCGGAACACATCGGCGGCGTCATGCACTGTTTCACCGAAAATATGGAAACCGCCCGGGCCGCCATGGATATGGGGTTCTATATTTCCTTTTCCGGCATTGTCACATTCAAGAATGCCGTTGCCCTGAAAGAGGTGGCGCGACAAGTTCCCTTAAATCGCATGCTGATCGAAACCGATGCACCTTATCTCGCGCCCGTGCCGTTTCGCGGCAAGCTCAACCAGCCCGCTTATGTCAGGCATGTGGCCGAAGAACTGGCGCGGCTGCGCGGCATCCCCCTTGAAGAAATAGCGCGCGCCACCACGGAGAATTTCCGCCGACTGTTCCGGGCGGAATGAGGCCTTATACAGGCTGCCATTTCAATGGTATCCTGATACGTAAATCAAAGGCGTAGGGCGCGTACCATGCGCCGTTTTGCCATAAATAAATCGGGTGGCGCGTGATACACGCCCTACGGCAATTCATCAAGCGGAGCAAATATCATGCGAATACTTCACACCATGATTCGCACCGGTAACCTTGACCGGTCGATTGATTTTTACACCAACGTCCTCGGCATGAAGCTGCTGCGCAGGCACGATTATCCGGAAGGCAAGTTCACACTGGCCTTTGTAGGCTATGGCGAAGAGAGTTCTAATGCCGTCATCGAACTTACCTACAATTGGGGCGTGGATAGCTATGAACTCGGGGATGGATTTGGCCATATTGCCATCGAGGTGGACGATGCCCGCGCGACTTGCGAGGAAGTAAAAAGAAAAGGCGGCAAGGTCATCCGTGAAGCAGGCCCGATGAAGCATGGCACTACGGTCATTGCCTTTTTGAGCGACCCTGACGGATACAAAATTGAACTTATTCAGAAGAAGAACCTGGGTGAGTGAACAAATATAGGGGCAACTTGTCTACCGAAACTCCCTGCCGCCAGTGGCAAAACGCACGGTACAGGGGATGGTGGCGCCCCATAATTTATCCCTTCCGTTAAACCCAAAATTTTAGTACAGTAGCAACCCGTACACCCGTACAACTATAACAAGAGAGTAAATCATGAGCACGAAAGGGCAACATTTACAAGACCCGTTCCTGAATGCCTTGCGCAAGGAACATGTGCAGGTCGCCATCTACCTGGTAAACGGCATCAAGTTGCAGGGCAATATCGAGTCGTTTGACCAATATGTGGTGTTGTTGAAGAACACCATCACCCAGATGGTCTATAAGCACGCCATCTCCACCATCGTTCCGGCCAAGGCGATCACCATCCCGTACGACGAGGATTGATGCCGGACCAGACTGCCGCTAATGCAGCGGTGCTGGTCAGCCTGGATTTTGGCGAACCGGACTACGCGGAAAGCCTGCAGGAACTGCGCCTGCTCGCCGAAAGTGCAGGTGTGAGCGTGCTTGCGCTGGTGGAAGGCAAGCGCCAGCGCCCCGATGCTGCCACCTACGCCGGTAGCGGCAAGGTGGAGGAAATCGCCGAGATCGTGGAACGGCTTGAGGCGCCGCTGGTGATCTTCAACCACGACCTTTCCCCCGCGCAGATGCGCAATTTATCAGAGAAAATCAAGGTGCGGGTAATAGACCGCACCATGCTGATCCTGGACATTTTCGCGCTGCGCGCAAAAAGCCATGAAGGCAAGATGCAGGTGGAACTGGCGCAACTCAAATACCTTTCAACCCGACTGGTCGGGATGAATACCGATATGGAACAGCAGCGCTATGCCGTGGGCGCGCGCGGGCCGGGCGAAACGCAGCTTGAGCTGGACAAGCGCAAGCTGGATCGCCGGGTTAACCTGCTGAACGATAGGCTGCGCCAGGCCAAGCGCCACCGTGAGGTACAGCGCCGCGCCCGCGACCGTTCCGACGTCATGTCGGTTTCCATCGTCGGTTACACCAATGCGGGCAAATCCACGATGTTCAACCGGCTGACCAACGCCAACACCTATGCCGCCAACCAGTTGTTCGCCACACTGGACACCACCGCCCGGAAAATATTCCTGGAAGGGGAGAGCCGGCGGCAAGTGGTGTTGTCCGACACGGTGGGCTTTATCCGCCACCTGCCGCATGGTCTGGTGGCGGCCTTTCGCGGCACGCTGGAAGAAACGGCCCAGGCCGACCTGCTGCTGCATGTGGTGGACGCAAGCAATCCGGAGTGGCGCAGCCAGGTGGCCGAAGTGAACAAGGTGCTGGCGGAGATTGGGGCGCAGGACATACCGCAAATACTGGTTTATAACAAGATCGATTTGCAGGGGACGGAAGCGGGTGTTGAGCGCGACGAGTATGGTAAAATCAATAACGTTCGCTTGAGCGCGAAGACCGGCGCAGGACTGGACGGCTTGAGGACTGTGCTGACTGAAGCGCGCGACGCGCAGAAACCGGAACCCCAGGCGCAGGAATGGCATCCGCTGAACGACAATTGATCAATTGAAAAGGGCAGGGCAGATTTATGGCACTTAACGACCCGCAATGGGGCAACAAGAAAAACGGCGGCCCGCCCGACCTGGAAGAGATGCTGCGCAGTTTTAACCGCAAGCTTTCCGGATTCTTTGGGGGTAAGGGCGGTGGTGGCGGCACCTCGGGCGGGATGGGTGGCGGCATCAGCCTGATCGTCGCAATTGTCGTGCTGGTGTGGATAGGCAGCGGTTTTTATATCGTGGATCCCAGCCAACGCGGCGTCGTGCTGCGCTTCGGGAAATTCACCGAAGCGACCCTACCTGGCCCGCACTGGCGCTGGCCATACCCTATTGAATCCGTTGAAATCGTCAACATGGGACAGGTGCGCTCCGTGGAAGTG
>JBGPSQ010000081.1:0-11341 GCA_041490205.1 Gallionellaceae bacterium | reverse complement strand
GTTCGGCACTATCCAGCGCTACGCACTGCGCCGCAGGCAGTGGTCCGACAATCTTTTCATCCTGGAAAATCCTTCCCACGACTGTAAGCTCGAATACGTCGCCCAGCCCCTCGCTCACCAGCATGCGCGCGATGCGCGACGGCGTGTTGTCCGGACTGGTGAATACCGCCAACAGATCATGCGACCGCACCGCCTGCAGCAGCGCGTACAGGCCATGTTCCGGCGAGGCGCCGGGCAACCACTCGCCCGCATCCTTGCTGTGCACCGAGCATATTTTCGCCTCCTGCCATGCAACACTCAGCCTCGCGAACGCCCATTGCAGCGTGGAGACGTTAGGCAAAATTTCGCAGGCGGCCAGCCCCAGCTTGCCGACCAGGAAAGACGCGATGCCGTGGCACATGGGATCGCCGGTGGCCAGCACAACGACGCGCCGCCCGGCGTCTCGGGCCAACGTTATCCATTCGGCAACACTGCCCAGCTGCCCGCCTAGGTCACGCCGCTCCGCTGCAACAGGCAGCACGGAATCAAACAGCACCAGCGTGCGCGTGGCGCCGATCACCAGTTCAGCGGACTGCAGGTGGACGAGCGCCGAAGGCGTCAAACCGGCAACACCGTTGTCGAGCACGCCGATGATGCGGCAAGGTTCAAACACGGTCTGTTCAAGCATGGTCTTGCCCAACCTCGACGAGTTTGTGGCCCTCGAAATCGCATATCAGCACTTTCAAGCTGAACTTGTCCGGGTAGCGTGCGGCAATGGTCTGGATGACCCGGCGCCCCAGCTCGACATGGAACGCATGCGCAAGACCCAACTGCTCCATTTGTTCCGCTCCGAAGCGCGCAGTCTGGGCATGGCGTATCTCGGCGCACACTGCGGGCGGCGCTCCAACTGCCTGCGCGATGTCCGCGACCAGATCGGTATCCACCGCGTTGCGCCCGGCGTGGGTGATGGTCTCGCCCTGCGCCATTTTGGTGAGCTTGCCGGCCATGCCGCCGATCACCACATGGCGAATACCCTCGGTGACAGCGGTATCCAGCGCATATTTAAGGAAGTCGCCCATCTGCACGAAGCATGCTTGCGCCAGCTGTGGCAACTCGCGCATCGCGAATTTTTCGGTGCGCCCGCCGGTGGTAAGCACCACGGTATCCTGCCCCTGCCGGGCGGCGACTTCGATGCCCTGTATCACGCTGGCGCGGAATGAGGCAGTGGAATACGGGTGCACTATGCCGGTGGTGCCGAGGATGGAGATGCCGCCGATGATTCCCAGCCGCGCATTCAGCGTGCGCTTCGCCATCTCCTCGCCTCCCGGCACCGAAATGGTCACTTCCAGCCCGTCCTTCTTTAGCAATTCGGCGGCGGCGGCGCGCACGTTCTCATCGATATTGCGGCGCGGCACCGGGTTGATCGCGGAACCGCCGACCTCCAGCCCCAGACCGCGCATGGTGACCTGGCCCACGCCGGCGCCACCCTTGAGCAGCACCATATCGGCCACGCCAGGCAGCAGCCGCACATCGGCAGTGAGATGCGCCTTGTCGGTGACATCGGGATCGTCTCCCGCATCCTTGATGACCACTGCGTGCGCATGTCCGTTTCCGCATGTTCCCTCGACCACCGCGAAGCGCACCACCTGCCCGTTGGGCAACCGGCAGTCCACCGCATCCGGCACCTGCCCTGCAATCAAACCCAGGGTCGCGGCGCGCGCCGCCGCAGCCGAACAGGCTCCGGTGGTATATCCCTTGCGCGTACCCTTGTGATTCGATGTTTCCATTATCGGGATGTCTGCTCACCTTCTGCCAGTGCAAGCAGGGCGTGCAGGGCGGACACCACCAAAGTGGAGCCGCCTTTCCTGCCATGAGTGATGATCCATGGCACCTCCTGCTGCGCGGCCAGCAACTCCTTGGATTCGGCAGCGGAAACGAAGCCCACCGGCATGCCGATCACCAATGCAGGTTTGGCGCCTTCCTCGCGCATCAACCGCACCACCTCGATCAGCGCCGTCGGCGCGTTGCCGATGCCGACGATGGCGCCGTCGAGCAAACCCAACTGATGCGCCTTGCGCATCGCCTGCACCGCTCGCGTGCTGTTTTCGGCCTTTGCCTGTGCGATCACATCGGGATCGGAAATGAATTGATGCGCACGCATGCCAAAGTGCTTGAGGCGCGAATGAGACAGGCCGACGCAAATCATTTCCACATCGGCCACGATGGCTGTATTACCGCGCAGCACGGCTTCCACCCCGGCGCGCATCGCGTCGGGATGAAACCGCGTCAGGCCGTTGAATTCGAAATCAGCGGTGGCGTGTATCATGCGCCGCACCAGCGGCCACTGTTCAGCGGTGTAGGGGTGCCGCTCTACCTCTCTGTCAATGATAGCGAAGGAATCATGTTCGATGGCGGCTCCGGCGGCGGTGACCTGTTCGGTAACTCGATTATTCACGATGCCGCCTCAGCAGGTAGTCGCTTGTTCATGATGATGATCGTGGTGTTCCTGCTCCGCAGCAGCACGATACTTGCAGCCGTCGCAATCAAGCAAGCCGTTTATTGCGTCATGGTCGCGCACGCGTGTATCGACTATCGTATAGATGCCAGCGTCGAAACCGAAGTAACCGCCCAAGGCGAAAGCGATGTGCGGATAGCTCAGGCGCAGACGCTCGACTTGTTGATGGATGCGTTCGATCAGCACGCCGGTAAACAGGTAGACCGGCTGGATTACGATCTGCGTCATGCCCAGCTTCACCTGCCGCTGAACCACGGTTTCCAGGCGCGGCAGGGTGATTCCGGTGAAGGCTACGTCCACCAGGTCATGCTGCATGTCCTCGAATACCCAGCGCGCCATCTTGGCGATCTCGCCGTTGGCTCCCGCATCGGATGAGCCGCGCCCGAGCAGAATAATGCCGGTGGTACGAGGATCGGGCACGGCCAGTTCTTTTAACAGGCGGTCGATGCGATGCCGCAATATGGCGTGAATCTCGCGCCCCATGCCCAGTGGCTGTGTGCTGATGAACTCAATACCAGGATGGCGCGTGCGCGCTGCATCGACCGCCTGCGGGATGTCCATCTTGACGTGGCCAGCCGCATTCAGGATCAGCGGCACCACAATGACCCTCCGGCTGTTGGATGCAGCCTTGTTCATGCCCTCTTCCATCAACACCCATCCGTGCTCGATGAAGCATACCTCCACCCGCAAATCGGGACGTTGGGCACGCCAGGTTTCGGCGAAGCGCGCAATTTCCTCGTTGCCCGCTACTTCGCGCGAACCGTGACCGACCAGTAAAACCGCTGTACTCATAAAACGCCCTCTTGCGCGCGACGGAAACGGTGGGAAAAATCCGGGTCATATAATTTGGAGCGGGCAACGTCCTGCCAATAGCGCGCCCCGATGGCGGGACTGGCGATGATCATCGCCTGCGAGCCTATCTTCTCGTCCTGGCAGCGGCGCTTGATGTCTGCCAGCGTACCGCGCACGATCTTTTCTTCACCGGGCCAACTGGCTTTTTGCACCACCACGATGGGCGCATCTTCCGCCCAGCCAGCGGCACGCAGCGCGCGCTGGACCTCGTGCAACAAGGTGATCGACAAATAAATGCACAGCGTGCTGTGGTGTGCGGCCAGCGCCTCCAGCTCCTCGCCGGGCGGCATCGGCGTGCGGCCCGCGACGCGCGTAAGAATCACGGTCTGCGTGACTTCCGGCAGCGTCAGTGTTTCGCAGGCAGTGGCAGCCGAGGCCATCGCCGAGGAGACACCGGGCACCACACCCCAGGCAACCCCCGCCGCATCCAATGCGCGCCCCATCTCGACCAGCGCGCCATACAGCGTGGGATCGCCGGTCTGCAATCGCACCACATGCTCGCAATGCGACGCTGCATCGATCAGCCATGCGGTGATCTCCTCCAGCGTCATGTCCTTGGAATCGCGCGTCGCGCAATCGGCGGAAGCATGGAGTGTTGCTGCCTGATCGACCAGCGAACCTGCGTACAGGATGGCACCTGCCGTTTCGATCAGGCGACGCCCTTTGACCGTAAGCAGGTCGGGATCGCCCGGCCCCGCACCGACGAACCATACCTTGCCCATGCGAGACTCACTCATTCAGCGATCTCCAGGTTGTCTGGAAAAGTGCCGAAAGGCGGCGGCGGACAGCACGCCTAACAGCAGCCAGAACAAGGCATTGGTTAAAATTGTTATCAGCCGGAATTGTGCCAGCAGCGTTTCCGGCGACAAGCTCTGCGGCATCGCCGGATGGGGCGCACCGACCAAATGCGGGATAGCCAGCAACAGCAGGCCGATCACCATGTAGGGTTTGCGCGGTTGCAGGAATATCAGCGCCAGCCCGAAAGCGGTGGATGCTGCCGTGCCCAGCCACCAATATTGCCGCGCGGTGAGTTCGGCGGCAGCCGTTCCAGGCAAGTCCGGCGGCAAACCGACAGCGGGGGCGGCAAAAAAAATCACGTAACCCGCAAGCCCCCAGCCCAGCCCCTGGGTTACGCCCGATGGTTGGCGCAGCGCATACATACCACACAGGATCAGTGCAAAACCAATGCCCATCACGGCGTTGCTGAGTCCGGCTGACAGGGTGCGTTGCCAGCCGTCTTCAGGTTGCCATGCCTGTTCATGATGGTGTTCAGCATTGGCTGCGGAGTGCACTTCATGCCCGCCGGCATTTTCCTGCGCTGCATCCTCATATGTCTCGGCCTGCTGGATTAACGGCGTTATCCAGACGGACTGGGCCGCGGTCAATGCCAAAGCGGCTAGTATGCCCGCTACAACAGCGGACAGCAGGATACGGTTGAACACGGGCTTGCCTAGTGGCAGGGAAAGGCTGCGGTATGACGGGTGTCGTGCGCTGCGTTATGCACTGCAGGCACTGGCGCAAAGCCTACCAGCAGCACCAGCATAAGACCAAATACCATGGCAGAAAATGCCGGGATGAAAGGGCGGGCGGCGGAATTGATGAGATGGCCGGAAAGAGATTGCGTTTGCATGAGGATTCTCCCTGAAAGTGCAGTTTGGTAAGTCGCGCAGACAAAGCAGGAATAAGCACGCAGGACGCAGATATGCGACCGGCCCGCACCTCTCCCGCCGAGAGTCAGCACCTTGTTCAGGCTGGTGTCCGGGCTTGCGGGCGGATTTTACAATCCCGGCGGATCGCCTTCCCATGCGCATTGCACAGTGGCATATTGATCCGACTTGACTCGCTTACCGTTGCGGGGGCAGCGCTGGCTTGACACCAGCTTCCCATTTAATCCCCGCCATTCGGCGAGGAACACCTGAAACATCCTGAATATTACGTGTTATGGGCAATTCATTCAAGATTACTTTTGGGACTGAACAAACGGGCTATGGCTTCCGGGTTGGATGGGAAATAATGATGTAAATAGGATGCATGTAATCGCCCTTTGCGGTAGGCGGGTTCTTCCTTGCCCCCCGCCCTGTTGCCCACACTTTTCGCCAGCGGCGCGACAGCAGTTTCCATGGTTGAGTAATGGAAGCTGTGTCCGCGTAGCGCACCCTCCGGCAATTCGATGCTGTATAGCCCCAGGTTGCTCAGCCGCTTCTGCATCGTCGCCTGCCCCGGCAACAAGCCTACCATGGCGGCGCTGTCGCCCGAACTGTCGGTGAGGCGCTCAAGCAAATAAAGCATGCCGCCGCATTCGGCGAGTATGGGCTTGCCTCGTTGGTGGTGCTCACGGATGCTGTGTTGCATCGTTTGATTACCAGCCAGTTGCGCCAGGTGCAGCTCGGGATAGCCGCCCGGCAAATACAGCGCATCCGCTTCCGGCATGGCTGCATCGTTCAGCGGCGAAAAGAATACCAGTTGCGCGCCCAGTGCGCTCAGGGTCTCCAGATTGGCCTGATACAGAAAAGCGAAAGCGGCATCGCGCGCCACGGCGATTTTCAAGCCCGCCAGCAGCTTGGGAATATGCGGAACAAGCTGTTCGGCAAATTCCACTGGGGCGGGCAAATCGTCACTCAAAAGTTGCAGCGCATCCGCCGCATGATCGATGCGCGCCATCAGGTCTTCTATTTCCTCCGCCTGCATCAATCCCAGATGCCGTTCCGGCAGCGCAACGTTGGCATCGCGCGGAAGCCAGCCATACAGCGGCAGGTCGGGCGGCAAATATTCGCCCAGCATTTCCCGGTGGCGCTCGCTGCCCGCGCAATTGGCGAACATTCCCGTCACCCGCACGTCCGTGCGCATCCTGGCCATGCCAAGCGCCAGCGCGGCAAAGGTCTGCGCCATGCCTCTGACATCCAGCACGGCAAGCACAGGAAGGTTGAAAGCAGCCGCGACGTCGGCGCTGGATGGATGGCCGTCATACAAACCCATCACCCCCTCGACCAGGATCAGGTCGGCCTGCTGTGCTGCCTGATACAGTTGGGCGCGGCAATGCTCCACGCCCCCCATCCACAAATCCAGTTGCTGCACCGGCTGGCCCGAGGCGCGCTGCAAAATCATCGGGTCAAGAAAATCCGGCCCGCACTTGAATACCCGCACCCGCCGCCCACGCTTGCGATGAAATGCCGCAAGAGCAGCAGTAACGGTAGTTTTACCATGCCCGGATGCGGGTGCGGCGATCATCAATGCGGGGCAGCGGATGCTCATGACTCCAACCCTATTTGCGCCTGTATTCCTGCGCGTCCGCTCAGTACCACATGCTGGCTGGCTGGCCGTGCGCGAAGCACATCCAGCGCCTCCTGAAGATCAAGATAATGATACAAACTCATGACAAGGTAGCCGAAAGCAGCCTGAGCGCATAAAAACGCAAGCAAGATGTGGCAGAAAAATATTTTCGGGGTATGCAAAATCATTTCGCGGTTATTAGGTTATTGTGAACCGCGCTTCGACCTCCGCTATTGATGCTTGGCTCACATCCGGAAGCATCATACCCTTACGAAGCGGCACGGTTATGCTCTCAGTATGCGCCCGACCGGATAAATATACTGCGGCACGGAATCGTAAAGAGTATATCAAAAGTTCAGTTTTACCCAGTTTTTGTCAAAACGAATAAAGACTTTGGAAGCATAATTGTTCCCTTTATCAAAAGGGAAACCGTAATTAGGCTATTCCCCAAACGGAATAGGTGATTTTCCGCTGAAAATATGCGTTTGGGCTAAACGAGTTTCACAGGATGGACATCAAGTCGCAAAGTTAGTAGTCTCTAAATTATGAAGGCACTTTTCGTCCACCAGAACTTTCCCGGCCAGTATCTGCACTTGGCGCGCCACTTGGCCGCCATTCCCGGCAACGAGGTGGTTTTCATCACGCAGCGCAAGGATGCCGCCCTGCCGGGGGTAAAGAACATTGTTTATCAGCCGCAACGGCCCGTGACTCAGGGCTTGCATCATTATCTGCGCGAGACCGAAGCGGGGGTGCTCAATGCCCAGGAAGTGGCGCGCGTGGCGCTTGGCCTGAAGGAATCCGGCTTCGTTCCCGATGTGATGCTGGGACACAACGGCTGGGGCGAGATTTGGTATCTGAAGGATGTTTTTCCACAGGTGCCGCTGATCGGCTATTTCGAATTCTTTTACCGCTTCCAGGGTGCGGATGTGGGGTTCGATCCCGACGAGCAGCAAATTTTCGATACCGCGCCGCGTATACGCACCAAGAACCTGGGCAATCTGGTGGCGCTCGATTCGGTTGACCTGGGCCAGACGGCGACGCAGTGGCAGAAGTCGCTCTATCCGGAACGCTATCATTCCATCCTGCATGCGGTGCATGAAGGGATAGACACGCAGACAGTCGCCCCCAATCCCGGTGTGCGCTTGCGCCTTGCATCAGGCATGGAGCTCACACGGGATGACGAGGTGCTGACCTATGTGGCGCGCAATCTGGAGCCTTACCGGGGTTTTCACAGTTTCATGCGCGCCCTGCCCGCAATACTGGAGAAGCGCCCCCTTGCACAGGTGCTGATCGTGGGGGGAGATGAGGTCAGTTACGGGCATCGTCTCGCGGAGGGGCAGACGCACAAGCAGCTCATGCTGAATGAGCTGGGTTCAGCGCTGGATCTCTCGCGCGTGCACTTTGTAGGCAAGGTTCCCTACCCGGTCTTCCTGCAAATCTTGCAGGTGTCGCGTGTGCACGTTTACCTGACTTACCCGTTCGTGCTCTCATGGTCGCTGCTGGAGGCGATGTCTTCCGGGTGCCTGGTGGTGGGCTCGAAGACCCAGCCGGTCGAAGAGGTAATACGCGATGGCGAGAATGGTTTGCTGGTGGATTTCCACTCGCCCGCTGAGATAGCGGAGCGCGTGGCGGCAGGCCTTGAGGCCGGACGCGACGGTTACGCCGCCATGCGCCAGGCCGCGCGCCGCACGGTGGTGGAGAACTATGACCTGAAATCGGTGTGCCTCCCGGCGCATTTGCAACTGCTGGAGATCGCGCTGAGGCGTTAAGTCAGGGAAGCGCCGGTTGCAGGCTTGCTGCGGTGTGCCCCGCAGGGGTGCGCTGTTTTCCGCTGTAGTTCACCACCAATTCCTCGTCCTGCACGAACTTCACCGCCTTACCGGGCGCATCATTCACGAAGGTTGCCGGAACAGAAACATATTTTGCGGCGCCGTCCGGCGTACGGGTGTTGGTCAGCACGGCAAAATGCAGGTGCGGCCCGGTGGTATAGCCGGTATTGCCGGAATACCCAATGAGGGTTCCCGCCTCCACCGCCTGCCCGAAAGACACTTTCACGCTGTTGGCCGAAAGATGGGAATACACCGCCAGTGTGCCATCCTCATGGAGGATCAGCACATGGTTGGCTTTGAGTCTGGGATCATTACCGCCCTCGGTATAGCCTTGGTCTATATCCACCACCACGCCCTTGCGCGCTGCCAGCACGGGCGTGCCGATGGGGATGTCGAAGTCAACGGCATACTTGGAATCGGGGCCGGTGTGGGTGGTGATCCTGCCACCCAATACCTGCCCTATCCGGATAGCTTGCCCGTCCTGAAACGGTATCCGGTATGTGGTGGCCGGGTCCGAAATTGCATCCGGGTCACCGATCGCAAACTTGTATGAAACCGCTATGCGATACCCTTTCGCCGCATCGTCCGCGCGCACAGTCGCGACCGGCAGTGTTTCGTTGGGCTTGACCACCGCGATGATAGTCGAAGCATGGTCCACCTTTACGTTGACCGACTTATCCAGATTCACGGTCGCCAGGATGAGCGCAGGGCCGTTGTTCTGAACCATCACTACCTGCCCGCCCGATTCGGCGCGATAGGCCATTTTGAAGGGGTAATTCTGCTGATCGGCGAGTGCTGGCGTTGCGACCAGGAATAGCCACAGGAAGAACGTAGTACAACGCAGATAAGAGAAGGTGTTAAACATGCGCGTCCGAAAGCATAAACGTGCCACCCAAAAACGGAAGCATAAGCGTGCCGAAGCGGCACGGTTATGGTTCCAGTCACACACTCCCCCTCGATCAGGGTGTTTGTGGTGGAGACGAGGAGGATCGAACTCCCGACCTTCGCATTGCGAACGCGACGCTCTCCCAGCTGAGCTACGTCCCCACGGCAAACGGAATGCTATCCGCTTGGAAGCTATTTGTGAAGAGGCAGGCCGGTGGCGCGATAAAACGCCCCCAGGTCGCCCAGCTCTTCAAATACAGCCGCTGCTCCGGTGAAATCCTGGTTGCGGGTGTAATGGTTGGTAGTGATGTAGGTCTTGATCCCGGCTGCCAGGCTGGCGCGCAGGCCGTTGACGGAGTCCTCCAGCGCGATGCAATCCTGTGGTGCGATCTTGAGCTTGTCCAGCACCCAGAAATATATGTCCGGCGCAGGCTTCTTATGCGGCACGATGTCGCCGCAGCCGTTGGCGGCAAAATAATCCGCCCAGTCACTGCCCAACCCGACTTCCAGCAGTGTGGAGACATTTTCCGGGGAGGTGGTGGTGGCGATGGCGAGCGTGATGCCCGCCGCGCGCGCATCCTGTATCAATTGCCTGATGCCGGGACGCAGCGGAATCTGCCCCTCGCGTAGCATGGCGGTGTAATGCGCGGTCTTCACCTTGTGCAGGTGTTTGACGAATTCCTCGAAATCCGCAGGCTTGGCGTAGCCGGTCAAAAAACTGTCGACGAAGTATTTGATGCGCTCTTTTCCGCCGGTCACCTTGAGCAGCTTGTCATACAGATCGGCGTCCCAGTTCCAGGGAAGGTTGTTTTCGGCTAATGCCTTGTTGTACGATTTGGGGTGCCCGTCCTCGGTGTCGGCCATCGTGCCGTGCACGTCGAATATGATGGCTTTGACAGTCATGATGGACTATTTTCTTCCAGGCAGCATGCCCTTCATGCCGCGCATCATCTTGGCCATGCCGCCCTTGCTGATCATTTTCATCATTTTTTGCGCCTGCTCGAACTGGTTGAGCAACTGATTGACGTGCATCACCTGCACTCCGGCGCCCACCGCGATGCGGCGCTTGCGCGAGGCCTTGACCAATTCCGGATGGGCGCGTTCCTGCGAGGTCATGGAATTGATGATAGCTTCCAGGCGGTTTACCTGTTTGTCGTCCACCTTGCTCCCTGCTGCAGCCTGCGAAAGCTGCGCGGGCAGCTTGTCCATCATGGCCGACATGCCGCCCATCTTGCGCATCTGCACGATCTGCATCTTGAAATCGTTGAGGTCGAAACCCTCGCCCTTTTGCACCTTTTTCGCCAGCTTTTCAGCCGCGGCATGATCCACTTCGCGGTGCGCTTCCTCGATCAGCGACAGCACGTCACCCATGCCCAGCACGCGCGAGGCCATGCGCTCGGGATGAAAAGCCTCCAGTCCGGTCATTTTCTCGCTGACGCCGATGAACTTGATCGGCTTGCCGGTGATGTGACGCACCGACAGGGCCGCGCCGCCGCGCGCGTCGCCGTCCAGCTTGGTGAGGATGACACCGGTGAGCGGCAGGGCATCGCCGAAAGCCTTGGCTGTGTTCACCGCGTCCTGGCCGGTCATCGCGTCCACCACGAACAGCGTCTCAATGGGTTTGAGCGCCGCATTGAGCTGCTGGATTTCCTGCATCATCGCTTCGTCCACGGCAAGGCGTCCTGCCGTATCCACGATCAGCACGTCGTGGTAATGCTTTTTTGCGTAGTCATGCGCGGCGAGCGCGATGTCCAGCGGCTTCTGCTCGCTGCTTGAGGGAAAAAAGTCAATTTCCAGCTGCTGCGCCAGCGTACGCAACTGCTCGATGGCCGCCGAACGATAAACGTCGCAACTGACCAGCAGCACCTTTTTCTTCAACTGGTCGCGCAGCAGCTTGGCGAGCTTGCCGCTGGAGGTGGTCTTGCCCGCGCCCTGCAAGCCGGCCATCATGATCACGGCGGGCGGGACGGTGGCGAGATTGATGCCTGCATTGGCCTCGCCCATCAGCCGG
>JBGPSQ010000080.1:0-11563 GCA_041490205.1 Gallionellaceae bacterium | reverse complement strand
ATTATTTTTGCGCACAACTTCATTATTGTTGTGATTGTCCTGTTTCTTTATCCTCCCGAACACTTTTCTACGATGCCACTTGCGGTTCTTGGCATTATTCTCGTACTGGTTAATTTGTTTTGGATCGGATTGGTGCTGTCGATACTATGCGCCAGATTCAGGGACGTGGCGCAACTCGTGTCCAGCATTTTGCAGATTCTTTTCTTCCTGACGCCGGTGCTATGGACAGTTAATTTGCTTGGTGCACATCGATCCGTTGCGGAATTGAATATTTTTTATCATTTAATTGAGATTGTGCGCGAACCTTTGTTGGGCGCCGTTCCAAATCAGTTAACTTGGTGGTATGTGATTTTATCAGGTGGCTTCGGCTCTCTATTGGGCCTGGTATTTTTTGCAAAGTTTCGTGCCCGCATCAGTTACTGGTTATAGGATTATGAGCATAATAGTTGGCAAAGACATTACGATTGATTTTCCGATATTCGGCGTCAAGAGCCGTTCGCTGAAATCCACCCTTATCAACGCAACTGTTGGAGGTGCGCTCACCCGAACATCCTCTGACAAAGTCTCGGTGAGGGCGCTTGACAACGTATCATTTGAATTTCACGAAGGGGATCGTGTAGGTCTTATCGGGCATAACGGTTCAGGGAAATCCACCCTGTTACGAGTGTTGGCTGGTATTTATGAGCCTTCCGGCGGAAACTTGTCAGTCAAAGGCCAAGTCACGACCATGCTCGATATTTTTCTGGGAATGGATATGGAGGCTTCGGGGTATGAAAATATCCTGATAAGAGGGTTGCTTATGGGGGTGCCACTTGAAAAAATTCGCGGTATGGCTGATTCAATTGCCGATTTTTCAGGTATCGGCGATTACCTGCACCTCCCCATGAGAACCTATTCCAGCGGCATGGCAATGCGATTGGCTTTCGCCACGACGATCAGTGTTGATGCGGATATTATCTTGATGGATGAATGGCTGAGTGTGGGTGATGCAGAGTTTATGGAAAAGTCAAAGGGAAGGCTGGATGCGTTGATTGAGGGGGCGCGAATTGTGGTCATTGCTTCTCATGATCCAGCCCTCATCAAGAGCCAATGTAACCGGGTATTGAAGCTCGAGCACGGGAAAATCACCGAAATCGACTGATGTCGAAAATTCGTTGATCATCCAAAATCAGAATGCTTCCGCTGCGGTCGATAGCAAGGCTATTGCTGTTGAGGCGGCTGTAAGCTGATTGCGGCTTTTATATTGTATTTAAGCAAGGAACATTTATGGGGCCAGTAATTTCAACCATCATCGTCAATTTCAATGCGGGGGCGTTGTTGCGTGGCTGCGTCGACTCGTTGCTGAATTGCCCGCTTGACGTCGAAATTATCGTGGTTGATAACGCATCCGTGGATGGCAGCCTGGATACTTTGCCGGAATTACCAAACATAAAAATAATTAGAAATTCAAAAAACCTTGGTTTCGCTGCGGCATGCAATAGCGGTTTGCGCGTTGCGGTCGCACCGGTCTTGTTATTCCTCAATCCGGATTGTTTCTTCATGCCGGGCACGCTAACCAATTTATTAGAATCGATGCGTGCTGACGAACGCGTTGGAATGGCAGGGGGCTTTCTTGCCAATCTCGATGGTTCCGAGCAACCGGGCGGTCGCCGGGCAGTACCTACTCCATGGCGTTCTTTTGTGCGCGCGTTTGGGCTGGCACGTTTTTCGGATCGCTGGCCGCGCCTGTTCTTCGATTTCCACTTGCACAAGCTGCCTTTGCCAGAGCAAGCCTTGGAGGTAGAGGCAATATCTGGCGCTTGCATGATGGTCAAACGTGAGGCGGTACTGGATGTCGGGGAGTGGGACGAAGCGTATTTCCTGCATTGTGAAGATCTGGATTGGTGCATGCGCTTCCGGCAGAAAGGATGGAAGATTCTGTTCGTCCCAACGGCTCAAATCACCCATGTGTCAGGATTTTGCAGTAAAGACAGGCCGGTTTTTGTCGAATGGCACAAACATAAAGGGATGATTCGGTTCTACTACAAATTCTTTCGACACCAGTATCCCGGCGTGCTGTTTGGGATGGTTGCTGCGGGGGTGTGGCTAAGGTTTATTCTGGTGGCGGCTTATTTTTCATCCAGGCGTTTTTTTCGTCCTCGGCCAAAAATTGATTAATTCCGAGTCAATCGATGCATAATCTGCCGCCAGCACTTGACTCGCCTGTGGCCAAAAAAAACGAGAATGTAAAAACTTGCTTAGGTGTTCTTGGCGCAGCCAGCATGGTGGGGGAGTGCTTGTTGCCCCTGTTAATTCAAACAGGCTGGCGGGTGTTGGCGTTTTCACGGCGGCCTGTCGGGCAAACGAACGAAAAAGTCGAATGGCGTCAGATCGCCTCACCAAACCCGGGCCATCCGGCAGGCGGCGAAGATACTATTGAAGCCTGGATTTGCCTCGCACCGATCATGGCATTACCCGGCTATTTTGGCATGCTTGAAGCTTATGGTGCGCGCCGCGTAGTTGCGCTTTCCTCCACCAGCCGATTCACCAAGATGGACTCTTCCGATCTTGCTGAGCGGGACGGTGTTGCCAGTCTGGTTGCCGCCGAGGAGGCGCTGCAACACTGGGCTGAGGCACGAAAGATCGAGTGGGTGATACTAAGGCCAACGCTGATTTACGGTTTAGGTTTGGATAAAAATATCACCCTAATTGCCGGATTCATTCGCCGCTTTGGATTTTTCCCGCTCTTGGGAGTAGCAAGAGGTCTGCGCCAGCCGGTACATGCGGGAGACGTGGCGCAAGCTTGTCTGTCCGCGCTCAATTCACCTCAAGCGGCGAACCGGAACTATGACATTTCCGGTGCGGAGGTGCTGACATATCGTGAAATGGTTATCAGGGTGTTTGCCGCTTTGGGGCGCCGCCCCCGGATATTGACTGTCCCGTTGGGTATTTTCCGGATTGTCTTGGCCTGCATGCGAGTGGTGCCGCGCTATCGAAATGTGTCGCCGGCGATGGCGGAACGAATGAACCGGGATATGGTATTCGACCATACAGCAGCAACACGAGACTTTAATTATTCACCCCGCGGGTTTTCTCCGCGAGAGGATGAACTGGTTTGCAAGTCACGCTGAGTTTTCCTGAATTCATCAAGATAGGCTATAGCCGTGCTCCCGGAGCAGCTTGACACAAGCGTTAACCGCTGCGGAATCATAGAGTGAGCCGCGATGGGCCGTTATTTCCGCCAGGGCCGCATCCAGGCCCAAGCCTGCACGATAAGGGCGGTGTGAAAACATGGCTTCCACCACGTCTGCCACTGCCAGGATGCGCGCTTCCAGGATGATGTCGTCGCCATGCAAGCCGTTCGGGTAGCCAGAGCCGTCAAGCCGCTCATGATGCTGCAAGACCATCTGCGCGATCGGCCAGGGGAAGTCTATCCCTTTCAGAATGTCGTAACCGGCCTTCGGGTGAGTCTTGATGAATTTGTACTCAAGTTCATTAAGCTTGCCCGGCTTGGTCAGTATCTCAGCAGGGATATGGATTTTCCCGAGGTCGTGAACCGTGCCCGCAAGGTGTATGGCCCCTACTTGCTCTTCGGGCAATCCCAGTTCGTGCGCAATGGCGGCAGCCAAGTCCGCCACGCGGCGCTGGTGCCCAGCCGTATAGGGATCGCGCATTTCCAGGGTGGTGGCAATGGCATCTACCGCGTTTTCCAATCCTGCGCGCATCTGGTTGTAGTAGAGTTGGCTTTCGGCAATAGCCTGGTCGCGCTCATGACGGGTGCGTAACGTGGCAATGCCAAATGCGAGGTCCCGGGCCATTTCTTCGAACAGCCTGACTTCATCATCGCCAAAGGCATCGGTTTCCGCCGCGTAAATGGCCAGGACGCCATAAACGGCGCTGTCCTGCTTCAAGGGCAGTACGATGAGCGAGCCCAATCCGTATTCCGCCGCCGCTTCGCGCCACGGATCCATGCGCGGGTCGGTCATTATGTTCTGGACAACCTGGGTCCGTCCCGACCGTGCCGCGCTGCCTGTCGGACCCCGTCCGCGCCGTTCATCCGCCCAGGTCACGCCGAGCTTTTCGACATATCCTTTGCCAGGACCGGATACGGCCACGGGCTCTATGCTCCTGCGTACATCTTGGCGCACATATCCTGCCCAAGCCAGCGCGTATCCTCCGCTTTCGGTCGCGGCGCGGCACATATCATTCATCAGTTCCTTTTCTTCCCTGGCGTGCACCAGCGCATGGTTTCCGTCGCTCAGGGTTTTCAGGGCACGGTTAAGCTTGCGCAGCGATGCCTCGCTTTTCCTGAGTTCCTCTGTGCGCACCTCCACCAACTCTTCGAGATGCAGGCGCAGGCTCACCAGCTCCAGGTGAGTGCGCACGCGTGCCAGCAATTCATCGCGCTGGTAGGGCTTGGTGACAAAGTCCACGGCTCCCAATTCAAAGCCGTGCACTTTTTCATCCGATGCCGAGAGGGCGCTTACAAAAATGACCGGGATGCGGCGCGTAATCTCATGCGCCTTGAGGCGGCGGCATACTTCAAATCCATCCATGCCCTCCATACGGATGTCGAGCAGCACCAAGTCCGGCGGATTGGCCGCAGCCGAATGCAGGGCCAGGTCGCCGTTGATCGCGGAATGAACCTCATAGCCGTCTTCCCTCAGCAATTCCGTCAGCAGCTTGAGAGAGGCCGGTGTGTCATCAACCGCGAGTATCACGCCTTTATGTGCCATACCTGTCCTTGAATCAGGGTGCCTGCAATGCCCGCAGGATTGCAGGGTAATCGAAATTGCCGGCTATTTGAGCAAGCGCCTGACCCAATTGCCTATCGTACTTTTCGATTTTCTGGATCACATCATCAATGCGCTCACTGTTAAGACTTTGCAACGCTTCCTCCAGTTCATGGCGCATCTCCTGTGGCAGCACTTCCAGCATCTCGGGCGTCAGGTTGACCGCTTCCATGCCGGTTTCTGCGGCAGGCGCATTTCCATACAGGTAGCGCACACCGAGGTGCTTTGACATGCACTCGTATATTTCGCTGCTTCGATAAGGCTTGCGCACGAAATCGTCCATGCCTGCCTTGGCAAGTTCCTCGCGCTGCTCCTTGAAAGCCGAAGCGGTTACCCCTGCGATTTTTACCTCCCTGCCTCCGGGGAGTGCGCGGATGCGCCGGGTGGCCTCGCTGCCATCCATGACGGGCATGCGCTGGTCCATCCAGATGAAATGCGGTTGCCAGCTCTGGAATAGCGCGATGCCTTGCCCGCCATTTTCCGCCAGCCTTACCTTGAAGCCTGCATTCTGCAAGAGCGTTTGCAGCAGCAGCCGGTTCTCAAGCTGGTCTTCCACGATCAGGATGCGGAATTCGGGCTGACCCGGCGCCAAGCCTGTCACCTCTCCGGGCATTTCCGGGGCTTTGGTGATTGCGGTTGAGGTGGCCAGCCGCATCGGGAGTTCCACCCTGAACAGCGATCCCTTGTCAGGTATGCTTTCCAGGGCAATCGTTCCACCCATCAACTCGATAAATTGACGGGTGATGGTCAGGCCCAGGCCGGTTCCCTTTTGCGTGCCGGATTGGCTGAGCTGCACGAAAGGCTCAAAGATAGTATGCTGATCCTCGGGCTCGATGCCCGGACCGGAGTCTTCGACCTCAATCAGTAGATGGGGTTTTCGATTGCCGGTTTTCACACCCAGCCTTATCGTAATCCCGCCCTGCGCGGTGAATTTCACGGCATTGCCCACCAGGTTGATCAATACCTGGCGCAGCTTGGCTTCGTCCCCCATGACGAAACGGGGAAATTCTGACGTTTGGTCGATGAGCAGCCGTAAACCCTTTTCCCTGGCGCGCGCCTGCATCATGTCGGCCACATCGCGCACCATCATCCCCAGGTCGATGGGATCGTCCTCCAGTTGCATTTTCCCAGCTTCTATCTTTGCCATTTCAAGCACGTCGTTGATGAGCGAGAGCAAGTGTTCGCCGCTGCGGTTGATGATGTCCAGGTCATCGCGTTGCGGTTTGGAAATTGCAGGGTCTTTCCGCAGCAAGCCGGAAAAGCCGAGTATGGCGTTCAGCGGCGTTCGCAGCTCGTGGCTCATGTTGGCAAGAAAGATGCTTTTCGCGCGGTTCGCCGCATCCGCTGCATTCCTGGCGCGCACCAGTTCCACATCCGACCTGGCGATGCGGCGGATGGAGAATATCAGCAAGCCTATGATCACCATAATGCTTAACAGTGCGATCGCCGAGTTGAGCAGCACGGAGCGGATGATGGAGCCATAGACATGGCGGGATTCGACCCCCACGTAGGCATACCAGTTCACCATGGGGATGGGCGAAACCGAGTAATAGCGCTCGACGCCGTCGGTGCCGACATTTTTGTACTCGCCGTCCTTGACCAGGAGTGTTTGTTTGGGACCGGGCTGGTCGCCGATGTACTTTCCGACCATGTGTTCGGGATCAACATTGCGCCAGACCAGCGTGCCATCGCCGGCCAGGATGCCGAAACGCGTGCCTTCCGGCAGGGGGGCTTCCGAAATATGCGGGTCGAAGTACTCCAGATCCAGGGGCAGTCCGACAAAGCCCAGCAGCTTGTCATTCTTGCCCCATACCGGCTGGACCAGCACCGACACCCAGCGATGCGTAATCGGGCCGATGAAAGGGTTGCCCGCGAGAAATTTTTGTTCCGCCATGCCGCGCTTGAACCACTCGGTACTGGCGACCGATACCGGCTTGCCGCCGGGCTGCGGAACGCCGGAGCAGGGGGCCATGCCATTCAAATCCACCGTGGCAAGGTTGGCGAACCTCGGAAATAAATTGCGGAATTCCGGCAGGATGGGGTCGCACCTGGCGGTGTTCATGGCCTGGATGCCCGGGCGTCTTGCGATGAGTTCCAGCGCTTCGCGGTTTCGCTCCAGGCTGTTGGTGGTATTGGAGGCGAAGATAGTGGACAGGGTCCTAAGCCGGGTTTGTTCCTGGGCAATCGCGCTCTGGGTGTTGGTGTAGATGGTGTAGCCGAGCGTGCCCATCATGGCCAGCACCACCACAGCCGCCAGGATATAAAGACGCCGCCTAATAGACTTGATGGTTTTTTCCGGCACGATAAACGATCTCCGTTCAACCACTCCCTCTTGGTTTACAGCATAGCAGAAATAAGTATGCCGCCAGCCGTTAAAACGTTCATGGAATTGATGATATTTATGTGGCAAAGGAGTAGCATTCAAACGAGCGTTGCAAGATTGTCCCGCCAACCGGCAAGGGGTTGTTCGCGATATGGGAACAAAACTTATTGTTGCGTTATTGTTCGCTGCCGGGTACATATCCGAGGCCCAGGCCACCAATTGGCTGCAGGTGCAGGGGAACGAGGTGCCGGGTGCGCCGCCTATCAGATTTTCGGGTTTCATTCAGCCTACCTACACCATAATCGACGCCGCACCCGTCACCGGACTTCAGGGCGCCACGGCAGCCAATAACGGCAAGTACACCGTGCTCAACCTCAACTGGCCCCAGTTGAGAAACAACGATCAGTTTCAGTTCGCGCGCGCCGTGGCGAATGTGCGCGGCAGCCTCACTGACGAGATCAACTATGCCGTCGCGATGGATGCGGGACAGAATGGCGTCACTTATTATCAGGATGCCGTGTTGACCGATGCGTCGCTCACATTCAACTACATTCCGGGTGCGCGCATCCGCGCCGGCCTGTTCAAGGTTCCCACCAGCGAAGAAGCCTTGCAGACGGTGAACACCTCGTTCCCCTACGCCTACAATTCCAATGCCGTGCTGTATTTGCTGGTTGGGTTGCCCGTGGTTTCCACCGGCGCAGTCAATGCCTCCGGCACTTCGCAGGCCGCGCTGGCTGGCGGGTTTTCCGGTTTCCGCGACTGGGGCGTGCAGGTTTACGATTGGTTCAACCAGGGGCCGCTGGAATATTCCTATGCTGCCATGGTTTCCAACGGCGGCCCGATCGAAAACATGCAGGACAGCGATGGCAACAAGGATTTGACCATGCGCTTCCAGGTTTCGCATATCTTCGGCGGCGGCGGCCCCAACCGCGAGGATGTCAGTGTCTTTGTCTGGCGCCAGAACGGCAAGCGCCTGTTCGGCGCGCAGAATTTCGACCAGATCAGGGAAGGGCTGGGCTTCAAGTACCTGAGGGGAGATTACCGTGTCTCCTCGGAATATTTGCGTGGCGTGGGCATGATCGTCGGCGGCCCGACACCGCCTTTTACGGGGAATCCGTTTGCGGTGGGGGTGAACGAGCAAGCCAGCGGCTGGTACCTGGAAGGGGGGTGGCGTTTCCTGCCACTATGGGAAGCGGACCTCCGCTATGACTACTTCGATTTCATGACCCAGACCGCGGCGAACGAACGCGAATTCGCCACGACCACGCTCGGCATCCAGCGCTTCTTCGGCAAGAATACCCGCGCACTGCTAAATTACGAATGGAGGCGAATGAAGGTTTCCAACCCTGGGGCAATTCCTGCAGGCGCGTCTCTGGTCAATGCCATGGCTATCGCGGCTAACCTGGGAAACCGCGTGACGGCGCAGCTTACTTGGTCATTTTGATGAGCCTACCCGGCAAGGCATATCGGGTGGCGACGCTAGCCGTGGACGACATAGCGGCCTGAGAATTCAACGGCAGGCTGGCCTTGGTGATGGATAACGACATCGAGCGCCAGGCGAGCGCGGTCGTGCTTTTCCAGTATGCGCAGGAAACGGCTGAGATCGGCCTCGTCCACGCTGCACTCAGCGAGCATCTCCCGATTGACGGGGCGCAGGTAGCGGATGTTGCCTTCCTGAATCACGATGTGCTTATGCAACCCTGCCTCGGCCAGCTTCAGGTGCAGCAGCCCCCAGCCGCACAGCACGGCGAGCGAATAGAGGCTGCCGCCGAACGCAGTGAGCTTGTGGTTGATGTTAGGCGCGAGCGGGGCGGCAAGCCGCAGGCACCGTCCGTCATAGCCTGCCACACGGATACCCATCGCCTGCGAGAGCGGTATCTCGCTGTGCAACAGGTATTCCAGATTCGCCGCTGCTGGCATTGTTATGCCGCCTCCGCCTGTTTGGCTTCTTGCATGCTATTGACTCTTTAATCCCTCGGTGAGATGCGGCTCGATCACTTTCAGCAATTGGGGTTGTATCTCGGGGTTGCCTGCGCAGATGTGGCCGCTCATGAGGTAGCCGTCCTTGCCTTGCAGGTCGCCCACCATGCCGCCCGCTTCGAGTATCAGCAACGCGCCGGCGGCGATGTCCCAGGGCTTGAGCCCGGTTTCGAAGAAGCCGTCGTAGCGCCCGGCGGCAGTCCAGGCCAGGTCGAGCGAGGCAGCGCCGGGGCGGCGCAGCCCGGCGGTCTTTTGCATGACGTCCTTGAAAATCGCCATGTAGGAATCCATGTGCTCGAAGCGGGTGTAGGGAAAGCCGGTCCCGATCAGGCTGTCCGCAAGCTCCTTGCGCTTGCTCACGCGCAGGCGGCGATCGTTGAGGGTTGCGCCGCGCCCGCGCGAGGCGGTGTAGAGGTCGTTGCGCGTGGGGTCGTAGATCACGGCCTGGCTCAGCACGCCCTTGTGCTGCAAGGCGATAGAAACGGCGTATTGCGGAACGCCGTGCAGGAAATTGGTGGTTCCGTCGAGCGGGTCTATGATCCAGACAAACTCCGAGTCGCCTTGGGAGCCGCTTTCTTCTGCTAGAATCGCATGCTTGGGGTAGGCGCCCAGCAAGGTTTCGATGATGGCCTGCTCTGCTGCGCGATCCACCTCGCTGACGTAATCGGCATGCGATTTCTTGGTGACGGTGAGGTGGTCGAGATTTTCGGCGGCGCGGTGGATCAGATTTCCGGCGCGGCGCGCGGCCTTCACCGCGATGGTGAGCATGGGATGCATAATGAGCCTTTGTTAATGAGCGATCGGAAAATTCCGGTTGCGTATTTTAGTGCGAATTTTGCTTTGAATAAACCTAAATAAACATTTGAGCCTCGGATTAACACGGATAGACACGGATGAATGCAGTTAGGCAAAATGTTGTGAATATTTCCTGCTTGTCGCGATGATGAACGAGCGTATAAGAACTGCCGGTGGTTTTATCCGTGAAAATCCGTGTTCATCCGTGGCCGATTGCAATTCACAGGACAAGCAAAACCATTTGGAAAATGTCAGGGTGATTCTCAGCCATACCACCCATCCGGGCAATATCGGCGCGGCGGCGCGCGCGATGAAGACCATGGGGCTGAGGCATTTGTACCTGATCAACCCCCGTCATTTCCCCGATCCGCAGGCAGAGGCGATGGCGGCGGGCGCGGATGACCTGCTGCGCGATGCGGTGGTCTGCGCAACGCTGGATGAGGCATTGCAGAGCTGCGTGTTCGTGGCGGGCATGTCGGCGCGGGTGCGCGACATTTCGCATGAGGTGCTGGCCCCGCGCGAGGCCATGCCACAGGTTGCGCTGCATGCGGCGCAGGGGCCGGTGGCGCTGCTGTTCGGCACCGAAATGTCCGGACTGACCAACGAGGAGCTGGCGCGCTGCCAGGTGATGGTCCGCATCCCGGTGAATCCTGAATTCAGCTCGTTGAATCTGGCGGCGGCGGTGCAACTGGTCAGCTACGAATTGCGGTTGGCGGCGGATTTGGGCGAGAGCGTAGCCCCGGAATTGCTGCCCGCATCTGCGGAACATCTTGA
This sequence comes from Gallionellaceae bacterium, assembly GCA_041490205.1. Classification (GTDB taxonomy): domain Bacteria; phylum Pseudomonadota; class Gammaproteobacteria; order Burkholderiales; family Gallionellaceae; genus DATDDB01. The sequence goes on along the minus strand of JBGPSQ010000080.1, from coordinate 919 downwards.
GGGGTTTTTCCGGCAACTGGAACAGACGCTGGTTGAAATCGAGTTCCTGGACGGCAAGCATCCAACCAAGCTGATGCAGAAATTGCGCCGCCTGTATGCGCGGTCACGGCTGGAACAGGAGGAAATCAACATTTTGCGTGGTATCCTGACGCTTACTACCGAATATCACGGCAAGTTGAAGCGTCAATTGAAATAGAATGTTCAATAAAATCAAAGAGGATATAGACAGCGTCTTCGCGCGCGACCCGGCGGCGCGCAGCACTTTCGAGGTGTTGACCTGCTATCCCGGCTTCCATGCGCGCATTGCGCATCGCGTGACGCATCGCCTGTGGCAGGCCAACTTCAAATGGCTGGCGCGTTTCCTGTCGCACTTAACGCGCTGGTTCACCGGCATCGAGATACATCCGGGGGCCACCATCGGGCGGCGCTTTTTCATAGACCATGGGATGGGCGTGGTCATCGGCGAAACCGCCGAAATTGGCGATGATGTTACGTTATATCATGGGGTTACGCTTGGCGGAACCTCGTGGAACGAAGGCAAACGCCATCCCACACTGGGCAACGGGGTGGTGGTCGGCGCGGGGGCAAAAATCCTGGGTGCCATCCGCATCGGCGATAATGCCAAGATAGGCTGCAATGCCGTGGTGGTGAAGGAGGTGCCTGATGGCGCTACTGCCGTCGGCATTCCCGCGCGCATCCTTGATGAGGCAAAAAAGGCCGAAGGATTCAATGCTTACGGCGTGGGCAACGACCAGAACGACCCCGTTTCCAAGGCCATCCACGGTCTGCTGGGGCATAGCACGGTGGTAGACAAGCGTATCGACCTGATCCTGGCCCAATTGGAGAAAATGGGCGTCAATGTTGAAGAAGAACGCGCCACGGCTGATAAATTCGACCCCAACCACCTCAATAAAATTGT
>JBGPSQ010000079.1:0-11607 GCA_041490205.1 Gallionellaceae bacterium | reverse complement strand
GCCTTCCCCAACGATTTCGACCGGAAAAACATGGCGGGCGACCTGCACTCCAAATATGGCGAGATGAGCCATGAGGAGCTGGATATGGTGCATATGCAGGTGGCCGTGGCCGGGCGCATGATGCTCAAGCGCGTGATGGGCAAGGCCAGCTTCGCCACGGTGCAGGACATGAGCGGGCGCATCCAGCTCTTCATCAGCAACGGCGACACCGGCGAGGCGGCGCATGAAGCCTTCAAGCGTTACGACCTGGGCGACATTCTGGGCGCTTCTGGTGTGCTGTTCAAGACCAAGACCGGCGAGCTTTCCGTGCGCGTCACCCAGCTGCGCCTGCTGACCAAGGCGCTGCGTCCCCTGCCGGAAAAATTCCACGGGCTCACCGACCAGGAACAGAAATACCGCCAGCGCTATGTGGATCTGATCACCAACGAGGAGACGCGCCGCGTGTTTACCGTGCGCTCCAGGGTGATCCAGGCGATCCGCGAATACTTCATGGGTCACGGCTATCTCGAAGTCGAGACACCGATGATGCATGTCATCCCCGGCGGCGCTTCGGCCAAGCCCTTCATCACGCACCACAATGCGCTCGACATGGCGCTATTCCTGCGCATCGCGCCGGAGCTCTATCTCAAGCGGCTGGTGGTCGGCGGCTTCGAAAAGGTGTTCGAGATCAACCGCAACTTCCGCAACGAAGGGCTTTCCACGCGGCACAATCCGGAATTCACCATGATCGAATTCTACGAAGCCTACCGGGATTACAAGTACCTGATGGACTTCACCGAAAACCTGTTCCGCGAAGTGGCGCAGAAGGTGCTGGGCACAACCGTCATCAGCTACGGCGGGAAAGAGCTGGACTTGGGCAAGCCCTTCCACCGCCTGACCATCGCGCAGGCGATCCAGAAATACCATCCGCAGTTCACCGATGCGCAGTTGAACGACCGTGACTTCATCATCAACGAACTGCAAGACCTGAAGGCCAAATTCAAGCCCAGTGATGCACTGGGCGGCCTGCAACTGTCGTTGTTCGAGGAACTCTCCGAACACCAATTGTTCGAGCCTACCTTCATCGTCGACTATCCCGTGGAGGTTTCACCGCTGGCGCGCGCCAGCGACGCCCACCCCGGAATCACCGAGCGCTTCGAGCTGTTCATCGTGGGACGCGAGATTGCCAACGGCTTCTCCGAGTTGAACGACCCGGAGGATCAGGAAGCACGCTTCGATGCGCAGGTTGCCGCCAAGGAGGCGGGCGATGAAGAAGCCATGTTCAAGGACGCCGACTACATCCGCGCGCTGGAGCACGGCCTGCCGCCCACCGCGGGCGAAGGCATAGGCATAGACCGGCTGGTGATGCTGCTCACCGACGCGCCCAGCATCCGCGACGTGATCCTGTTCCCGCACATGCGCCCTGAGGCGTAATAGCCGCAATGCTGGATAGTGGTGCGGAACAACGCCTGTTGCAACGCTACCCCATGCTGCGCGGGCTCCCCGCCGCGCTGCATGAAGAACTGGCTGCCCAAGCCGCCTTGCTGAACGTGCCGCAAGGCACGGTGCTATTCGACGAACTCCAGCCCTGCCGGGGTTTTCCATTTCTGCTCTCGGGCAGCATCCGCGTGATCAAGGCAGCCCCCAATGGGCGGGAATTGCAACTATACAGCGTCAATCCCGGCGAGAGCTGCATCCTCACCAGCAGTTGCCTGCTGGGACATGCGCAATATCATGCGCGCGGCGTGGCAGCGGAAGATGTCGAGATGGCAATGTTGCCGCCCGCCACCTTCATGGCGCTCATCAATTCACACGAGCCTTTCCGCAACTACGTTTTCTCACTGTTTTCGGAGCGCATGGCCGACCTGATGCAACTGATCACCGCCGTCGCGTTCCAGAAACTGGACCGGCGCCTGGCCACCCTGCTCGTCTCCAAGCCCAGCCCCATCCACAGCACCCATCAGGCGCTGGCCGACGAGCTTGGCAGCGTACGCGAGATAGTCAGCCGTTTGCTCAAGCAATTCGAGGAACAAGGCTTGATCAGGCTGGGCCGCGAACAGATCAATGTAATTGATGTGAATGCATTGTCGAAACTGAGCAACCCCTGAATTCATGGTTGTGACTTTGGTCACAGACTTCTCCCGGGTGGAGGATTACGCTACGTATACCTTCAACCAACCCGATGGAGAACATCATGAAATTCAACGTAGGCACTATCGATAGAGTCCTGAGAGTTGTAGCAGGCATTGCCTTGATTGCCCTAGCGGCGACCGGAACAGTTGGCATATGGGGCTGGATGGGCGTCGTGCCACTGGCTACCGGCCTTTTCAAATTCTGTCCGGCCTATGCATTGCTGGGCATGAACACCTGCCCTGCGGAAAAGAAATAACCTTTGAATTCGTGCGTCGGCGGACTTCCGCTGGCGCCTTATTCCGGCACGCACTCCCTTTCCCCATACTTGCCGAACCACTGACATCAACTCCATAGAATGGAAATTTTCTTTCCCGGGTTCTACGTTAGGCATGTATTACAATATATAGCAGCAATATCCATGTGATTTACCAGATGATAGCCGATAATGGCGCAAGGCCATGTCGAGCAGCTTAAACCCGGCAAGCAATTCCGGTACAATCCCGCCTGGAAATTCCCCAAGCAGCAATCACCCGGTTTTATGCCCTGCCTAGTTTCAGATGCTTAGTAAACTCAATCCCACCCAACGCGAAGCCGTGAAATACCTGGATGGTCCCTTGCTGGTGCTGGCGGGCGCCGGCAGCGGCAAGACCGGCGTGATCACCCACAAGCTGGCTTACCTGGTCAACGTGTGCGGCTATGCGCCGCGCAACATCGCGGCGATCACTTTCACCAACAAGGCGGCCAACGAAATGCGCGAGCGAGTGGGCAAACTGCTCACGGGGCAGAACGCAAAAGGCATGACCATCAGCACGTTTCATGCGCTGGGCATGCAGATTTTGCGGGAAGAAGCGCCGCTGCTCGGCTATAAAAAACAGTTTTCCATTTTCGACAGTGCCGACTCCGCCAAGATCATCAGCGAACTGCTGGGCAGCCCGGACAAGCAGGACATCCGCGAAGCGCAAAGCGCCATCTCCAACTGGAAGGCCGCCTTCCTCACGCCGGAGCAAGCGGCGAGCGGCATCGAAAACAAGGAGCAGCAGCACCTGGCGCTGCTGTATGGGCGCTATCAGGAAACTCTACGAGCCTATCAGGCGGTGGATTTCGACGATCTCATCCGCCTGCCGGTGGAACTTTACAAAACCCACCCCGAAGCGCTGGAGCGCTGGCAGCGGCGATTTCTCTACTTGCTGGTGGACGAATACCAGGACACCAACGACTGCCAGTATCAAATGATGAAACTGCTCGCGGGCAGCCGCGCAGCACTCACCGCCGTGGGCGATGACGACCAGGCGATATACGCCTGGCGCGGCGCCTCCATCGCCAACCTGCAAAACCTGCAAACCGACCACCCGAACCTGCGTGTCATCAAACTGGAGCAGAATTACCGTTCCTCGCAGCGCATCCTGCACGCCGCCAACCATCTGATCAAGAACAACACCAAGATTTACGAGAAAAAATTGTGGAGCGAACACGGCCCCGGCGACCCTGTGCGCGTGCTGGCCGCGAAAGACGATGAGGATGAGGCCGAATCGGTGGTGCTGCGCCTGCTGGCGCACAAGTTCGAGTACGGCTCGAAATATTCCGACTACGCCATCCTCTACCGCAGCAACCACCTGTCGCGCGCCTTCGAGGAACAACTGCGCGCGCAGAACGTGCCCTATACCGTGAGCGGCGGCACCTCGTTCTTCGAGCGCGCCGAGATCAAGGACATCATCGCCTATCTGCGCCTGATCGCCAACGAGGACGACGACCCCGCCTTTATCCGCGCCATCACTACACCGAAGCGCGGCATCGGCAACACCACGCTGGAAAAACTCGCCACCCATGCCGGATCAAGAAACGTCAGCCTGTTCGAGGCGGCTTTCGACGCATCCATGGCGCATCAACTGAACCCGCGCCAGCATGAAGACCTGCTCACATTCTGCAACTTCATCAACCGCATGCAGGAACGCGCCGAGAAGGATCCCTGCAACGAGGTGATGGCCGACCTGCTCGCCGCCATAGACTACGAGGCTTGGCTGTTCGACAGCCAGGAACCGCGCCAGGCCGAGACCCGCTGGAAGAACGTTCAGGATTTCGTCGGCTGGATGAACCGCAAGGCCGAAGCAGACGAAAAGAGCTTGATCGCCATGACCCAGACCATTGCCCTGATGAACCTGCTCGAATCGCGCGAGCAGGAAACCGACGCCGTGACGCTTTCCACCCTGCACGCCGCCAAGGGACTGGAATTCGGCCATGTGTTCCTGGTGGGCGTGGAAGAAACCATCCTGCCGCACGAGCGCAGCGAGGCGCCGGAACAAATCGAGGAAGAGCGCCGCCTGATGTACGTCGGCATCACCCGCGCCGAGCGCTCGCTACAAATCAGCTACTGCACCAAGCGCCGCCGTGGCAAGGAATGGGCCGCCTGCGAACCCAGCCGCTTCATCGGCGAACTGCCGCAGGAAGACCTGGTGTTTGCAGGCGTGGCAAAGGCTGGAAGCGCGCCCGCCGTCACCAAGGAAGAAGGAATGGACAAGCTGGCGAGGCTGAAAGCCATGCTGGGGCAGGCATAACCGATTGTATCTAAAAGGCATAAACCCATAAAACTGGGCGGCGGCTGCCTTATTTCCCTAACTGACTTACCGTTTATCGGCGTTATCTCCCGCCCGTCGGATATGTATAGTGGCTTTTACTATATACAATATATATTTTACCGGCTGCCAACTTAACTTCTCGCGGCTTATAATTTGTAAATAGCCTGTAAAATCCAAGCCGTATGAATCAATGACTAAAGCGCATAAATCCTGGATCATCGGTGCACTGGGGCTTTCGGACGGCGAAACCAAGCTCCTGATGAGCATGTCCACCCTGACGCGCTCCCGCACGGAAGGCGGGTACGTAATCGGGGCGCCCACGAATGTCGGCGACTGGAACATCGTCATTGTCAACATGGAAGATCGCGATGCGGTGATACAGTGGCGCACCTTGTCGGTCAAATCCCATCCCCCGGTATCCATCCTGTATACCGCTGAGCAACCCAACGACCCGAACCAATATTTTCTGCTGCGTCCGTTCGGCCCGGCCAAACTGCTGGCCGTGCTCGACGGGATCGCGAAAAAACTGAGCGATTCTTCCCAGCTCTGGGAAAAACCCGTTCTGCAGCAAACTGCACCCATAGCACCCGCCGATTCTACTTTGCGTGCACTGGTGGTGGATGATAGCCCAACCGTGTGCAAGCAGATCGAGATGGAGTTGCGCAAATCCGGCGTGCTGCCGGATATCGCCGAATCCGGAGAGCGCGCCCTGGAGTTGCTGGCGCAGCACCGGTACGATCTCGTATTCCTTGACGTAGTGCTGCCGGGAACCGACGGCTACCATGTTTGCAAAGAAATCAGAAAAAACCCCAAGACCAAGCAAACACCCGTTATCATGCTCACCAGCAAGTCATCGCCTTTCGACCGGGTGCGCGGTTCACTGGTGGGATGTAGCGCATACCTGACAAAGCCAGTAGACTACAACGCTTTTCGCGAAACGGTGGGGAAATACATAACAATGGCGGCGTAACCCGGTATTCCCAGCGGGGATCAGAGAATGCCTTAACGTACATCAATTGGCCGCAAAGTGATAACAAGTAGCACTAACTATTATTAAAATGTAACAATCGAGGAGTAAGACAAATGGCAAAAAAAGCACTGGTGGTGGATGACTCCGCCGCCGACCTGGCAAATCTAAAGACAATTCTGGATGATGCGGGCTGCGCGGTGGTAACCGCGACCGGCGGCGCTGAAGCCATTACAAAGGCCAAATCCGAAAAACCGGCGATCATTTTCCTGGATGTAGTGATGCCGGACATGGACGGCTATGAAGCCTGTCGCCTGCTGGCAGCGGACGCCGACACCAAATATATCCCTGTCGTTTTCGTCACCAGCAAAGGGCAAAAAGCCGACAAGGTATGGGGCGAATTGCAGGGCGCCAAGGGCCACATCTCCAAGCCCTATACCGCAGACCAGATCATAGACCAGTTGAAAAGCCTGACCTGAACCTTCAGGCCCTTGCATGGAAAAGCACCAAGTGCATCACATGGAGGCAGACTGGCTGCCTCCGGTCGCCGCCTTGGCGTGTTTCGAGCCGCCAACCGGCGCGCACCTTGCCGCTGCCCTGCATGCGCGTCCCGAAGAAAAGCGCGCCCGCTATGGGTTTCGCGTGGGCGGGCTGGGGCTGCTGATCGACCCCGATGCGGGCAGCGAGGTGCTGCCCATTCCTGCCGTGGCAATACTCCCCGGCGCACCGCCCGGCTTTGCGGGCCTGATCAACATGCGCGGCAACCTGGCGCCGTTGTATGACCTGCGCGTGCTGCTGGGCCTTTCCCCGCCCCAGGCCGGGACGCAACCGCTCGCGCTGGTGCTTGGCCAGGGCGATGATGTAGTGGGTATCATCATCGAAGGCAATCCAACCGCCCTGACCAGCCTGGCTCCCCTGCCCGCCTTCCCCACCCTCCCCGGCACGCTGGAAAAATACGTGCCCACCGGGTATACCCAGGATGGCGCCATTTGGCTGGAGTTCGACCACCATGCATTCTTCGGCGATACATGCGGCAACATGAAACCCGATACAATCCGGCACGCCTGATAAAAGCTGGCATGAATTAAGCACTTGGCATAAATAGAGCAAAAGACACGAACTTGGGAGCGACACCATGGCAAGCATAAAATACATCAACCTGACCTCCATTCGCGCGAAAATCACGATGCTGTCGGTCGCATCCGTGCTGTTCCTTGCGGGGGTCGGCGGCATTGCCATCCAGGAAGTTTCCGGGCTGGCCGATGACGCCTCGGACACCACGAACCAGAACTACATGGCGATCCGGCTGCTCAAGTCAACCACCGAAACACAGCACTATTTCCAGAGCCAGGTGCAGGAATGGAAAGACACCTTGCTGCGCGGCAACGACCCCACGCTCTACGCCAAGTATTTCGATGCCTTCGAAAAGCGCAACAAGGACGTAGACCGCGAACTGACGGAACTGCGCGAACTGGCCGCGACGGCGAACCTGCCCAACCTCATCAACGTGAAAACCGTCGATGACATGCTAAAACTCCACGACGGGCTGCACCAGACGTACATCGAAGCGCTGAAGAGCTACAACCCCTCGCACTCCACGGCAGGCCAGGAGGTGGACAAACTGGTGCGCGGCATGGACCGCCCTCTTACCGAAGCGATCAACAAGCTTGTCTTGAACATTGACACTTACGCCAGGCAGATCGGCGAAACATCAAAAGCCGATATTGCCGCAAAGTCGCGCGCCGCGTATTTGTTCACGCTGGCGCTGCTAGCGCTGGCCGTACCGCTGCTCGGCGTGCTGGGATATTTCATCGCCCGCGGCATCATCCGCAACCTCACATCGTTCCAGGGAACGATCAGCCAGATACAGGGCGGCGACTTTAAGGCGCGCGCCACCATCAAATCCCGCGATGAACTGGGCACGCTGGCCAAGGCTTTCAACGAACTGCTGGATGGCCGCGTCCAGACGCTCGCCAACATCGAGCGGGAAAACAATCGCCTCAACGAATCGGTGCTGAACTTGCTGCGCGCGGTGGCGCAGCTCGCAAGAAAGGACCTGACAGTCAAGGTGCCGGTGTCCGAGGACGTGACGGGTGCCGTGTCGGACGCGCTGAACCTGCTGACCACAGAAACCGCCAAGGTGCTCTTGGACGTTTCCAATATTTCGGCGGACGTGACCTCGGCCTCGATGCAAGTGCAGAAACAATCCGACAATATGCTGCTGACGGCATCCGAAGAGCGCGCCGAAGTGGAAAATACCGCAAAATCCCTGTCGCACGCTGCGCAAGCGATGCAGGAAATCGCCAGCCTGGCGCAACAATGTAACCTGGCGGCGGACAATGCCATCCAGACCACCCAGATGGCGCTTTCCTCGGTGAACAACACGGTCACCGGCATCAACAGCACCCGCGACGTGATCCGCGAAACGGAAAAGCGCATCAAGCGCCTGGGCGAGCGCTCGCAGGAAATTTCCGGGGTCGTGAACCTGATCAACGTGATCGCCGAACGTACCCACATCCTGGCGCTGAATGCCAGCATGCACGCCGCCTCTGCAGGCGAAGCGGGACGCGGCTTCGCGGTGGTGGCGGACGAAGTGCAGCGGCTGGCCGAAAACTCGCGCCAGGCCACGCAGCAGATCGCCGCGCTGGTGAACAATATCCAGGTCGAAACCTCGGATACGGTCAACACCATGAACAACGTGATCACCCAGATCGTGGAAGGCAGCCGCCTCGCCGAACATGCAGGCCAGCAAATGCAGCTGACCCAGCAGACCACAGCCGACCTGGTGGCCTCGGTGAAACAGATCGCGTCCAGTTCGCAGGAACAGGTGAAGGTGGGGCAGGAACTGGTTGAACTCGCAGCGGCCATCAAGATCAGCAGCGAGAAAACCAGCGAGAAGCTGCTCGAACAATCTTCCAACACCAACAACCTGGTGGAATACGCAAAGCGGCTCTTGGGAGCCGTGCGCGTGTTCAAGCTGCCCTCCTGATGGAGCAGCCGAGTCACCGTCCCTGAAAAATAATGCCGACGTTCGAGGAAAGGCTGGGGCAATTCGGCCAGGCTGCTGCCGATGCGATAGACAGCCTGATGTCGCTGATGACTGCCGCACCTGCGGCAGGAAATACGCGTGCGGCGCAAGCCATGCTCCGGCAATACTGCGAATTGGTGCAGCGCATTGGGCAACTGGCAGGCGATTCCGGTCTGGCAGGGCTGCAATCCGCCTGTGCCCTTGTCGAAACCAACCTGCTGCTACTGCAAGACGGCACACACACCCTTACCGCCGACGAGATGGCCTTGCTGGAAAACTGGCCCATGCTGTTGTTCGGCTATCTGGCTAACCGCGCCGATCAGGAATCGAGCTCCGCCCTGCTGCAAAACCTCTCCGCGAACTGGCCGCTCACGCACGTCGACCCTTCCGGCGAAGAGCTGCAACTGCTGATGGGACAAGACGGAGAAACATCACCGCCTGCCGACTCCCTCACAGCCGAAGTTCTTCCCGTTGTAACCGCCCCCCCCATTTCTGCCGAGCCGACGTGGGCCGCCAAGTCACAATTTGCGGTTTCTCAGCCTGAAGCTCCCGAGCCTGCACTTTTCGAACCGACACTTCTCGAGCCGACTTTTCTCGAACCCAAGGTTTCCGAGCCAGCGCTTATCGAGTACGCTTTTCCCGAACCCACGGACGTCATTTCCGAGCCGCCGGTTGACGTTGCCGGTTCCACGATTACCCCCAACCCTTTCGGCCCGCCGCCATCCGAAGTGCAACCAGTCGAGCGCGAAATGCTCGCCATCCTGTCCAAGGAACTGAAGGAGCTGGACGAAGAATTCGGCGCGGGGCTTGCCGCAGCGGCGCAAGGCACTGACGATGAAAGGCTGATGGCGCTTGGCAACCTGCTCGATTTTCTGGAGCGGGTGAGAATGACGGTTGATTCCGTTGGGCTGACCGCACTGGCCGCATGGTTCACGCAGATCGGCTGGCAGCTGGCATCACTGGCAACGGGCATCGAAGATAAGCAGCGGGCGCTGCTGATGCAACTGCCCGTTCGACTCTCGGCTTATTTCGATGCCCCCGACGACCCTGATGCCAGCTCCTCCTTAGCCGGGATGCTGGCCGATTCTGCCTGGCCATCGCCGCTCACCGGCGAGGAGGTTTCTGCCTGGCAATCGGCACTGTGCAATGTAGAACTGTCGGAAGGCGTACATTCCATACCGTCGCGGCCAGCTTTCGCCACTCCGGAAGACGTATCGCTGGAACTGCCCCACGATGTCAATTCAGAGCTGCTGGAAGGCCTGTTGCAGGAACTGCCGGTGCAGGCCGCAACCTTCACATCGGCGATCGGCCAAATCACCAGCGGCCAGGGCAGCATGGAAAATGCCAAGCAGGCGATGCGCGCCGCCCATACCCTCAAGGGCGCAGCCAATACCGTGGGCATACCGGGCATCGCCAATCTCACCCATCACCTGGAAGACATCCTGGTGGCCTTGATCGATGCGGAGAAGCTGCCGCAAGCGGCGCTGGCCAATATGCTGGTCGAGGCCGGGGATTGCCTGGAGGCGATGAGCGAATTTCTGCTTGGCCTGGGACCAGCACCCGACAACACACTTGATGTCTTGCAATTAGTGCTGGATTGCGCCAACCGCATGGATAGCGAGGGAGTAGAAGGCAGCATGCCGGAAGCCCTGGCCCTCCTGCCCCAAACGCTGGCTGGCACCCCAGATGCCGAGAGGCAGGAGCGCAGGCAGGCTCCTCCCGCGCCCGCCTCTGCCGAACATTCCATCCGCGTCCCTGCGCCGCTGGTTGACGAGTTGCTCCGCCTGGCGGGCGAATCGCTTATTTCCAATTCGCAGCTTCAGGATCACCTGCATTCCACCATTCTCCAAAACGATGCGATCCGCAAGCAGCACCTCCTGTTCCAGCAGCTGCTCGCCGAGCTTGAGCATTTGGTGGACATACGCGGCATTACCTCGCCGCAACTGGAGACCAAAAAAATTGGGGGCGAATTCGACTCGCTGGAATTCGAGCATTACAACGAGCTGCAAACCATAGGCAGGCAGATGCTGGAAGCCGCCACCGATGCGCAGGAAATGGCGGACAATGCGGAAGCTCAGCTTTCCGCCCTGGAAGAATTGCTGGAAGACCAGCAGCGCCTGCAAATGGCCAACCAACACGCCCTGCTGCGCACCCGCATGGTTTCCGTGAGCAGCATGGTTTCACGCCTGCAGCGCAGCGTGCGCCAGACCGGGCGGCTGCTGGACAAGGAGGTGGAATTTTCCATCAAGGGCGAACACACCAGCATGGACAGCAATTTGCTCAACGACCTGATGGATCCGCTGATGCACATGCTGCGTAATGCGGTGGATCACGGCATCGAAAATCCGGAGGCGCGCCGCGCCGCAAACAAGCCGCCGCAGGGCCGCATCGAACTGTCCTTTGCGCGCGAGGGAAATTCCATCGTGGTACGCTGCCGCGATGACGGAGCCGGGCTGGATTATGCGGCCATCCGGCGCATTGCCGAAAGCAAGGGCATGATCCAGCCGGGCCATATCCACAGTAACGACGAGTTGGCGCGGATGATCCTGAGCCCCGGATTCTCCACGCGGGAAGAAGCCTCACAAGTTTCGGGGCGCGGCGTCGGCATGGATGTGGTGTATAGCCGCGTTCAGGAAATGAAAGGCATGTTGTCGCTGGACTCGCGCCAAGGCCAGGGGCTTACGATCGAATTACGCCTCCCGGCCACGCTGCTGTCGGCGCATGTCCTGATCGTCCGCCAGCGCGAAAAACGCCTGGCAATATCCACGCGCGGTCTTGAAGACATCCGTTATGTCACGCGCGACCAGTTCATGGAAATCGGGTCGCGCCAGTTTTTCCGCGACGGCGAAAAGTTATACTCCCTGCTCAAGCTGGAAACCTTGCTGGCAATGCCGCATGACCGCCGCGCAAAAGACAGGCATGGCTTC
>JBGPSQ010000078.1:0-11714 GCA_041490205.1 Gallionellaceae bacterium | reverse complement strand
TCGAGCGCGGCCGTGATCCGCTGGCGCACGACCGAGTCCGTCTTGTCGGTGTGCCACAGGTCGGTCAGCCAGTAGCGCACGGCGTAGCGCAGATAGCCTTTGTCGTCCATATCCATCAGCACGCAATTGGGCACGGGTTCCTTCGCCACGTTGGGAATGTCAATCTGCCGGATGGCTTCCTCGACGGTGTTGATCACCCTCGGGGCCGCCGCATCCGCGCTCACGTTGAACCACACCCAGCGGCGCAGCTGCACCGGCTGCCCGCTGCGCCTGCCAAGCACGACGAATTTACCCTTCATCAGTTGGCTGTTCGGGAACACCACGGTTTCCCAGTTGCGTGTCTCGACCAGCGTGGCGCGCCAGCGAATGTCCACCACCCGGCCCTGGATGTCGTCCACCTTGATCCAGTCGCCAACCTCGATGGAATTATCCATCTGCAGCGCCACCCCGCCCAGAATATTGCCCAGCGTATCCTGCATGGAAAAGGCCACCACGGCGGTGATCATCGCCGAGGTCGCCACGATGCCGCTCAAATCCAGCCCGGCATAGCGCAGCCGCACCAGCCCCCAGGCGATGTAAACAACGATGACTGAAATATCTTCGGTGATTCGGGGCGGCGACAGCTTGATGGCGGGCAGGATGGTGCGGAAAATAAGCACGCCCCACAGGCGGATGATCGCGACACCGCCGCCAATCACGAAAGCTTCGCGCAATATCTCGGCGGCTTTGGTGAATTCGAACGCATGCAGCAGCCCGCTTATGAATTGCCCGAACAGGCAGACAAAAAACAGCGCCAGCGTATTGGTCACCGTCTTGCGTTCTTCCTTGCGGTGGAAATGGAACAGCAGCGCGACCAGCACCAGAGCCATCACCAGCACGAGGGTGGATTCCTCGCGCCAGAAAAAACCGAAGAGCGAATTCCAGAACGACATCGCTTTCATTCCCCTATGATCGTGGCCACAAATGTTTATGGCTTTATTCTACACCACGTGGCGGCCCTGAATTTGCCACGCCCCGATTTTCCCGGCATGTCAAGGGGAATCCACCAACCCCCGCCCGGAATTTACCTTATTTCTGCAGCCGGTCGGCAAAAATCGACCGCTTGTCTGATTTTGCCATGCCGTCCGTTCGTTATGGCGCTCCGTTTGTCTTTATTTGAATTGCAATGAACTGTGCGGCGCTTTACCGTGGGGACGCATGAAAACTCATGCGTATCCCACTTAAGACGAGAGGTGCAATCGTGAGAAAAAATAAATTCGCTGCCGCAGCAACTTTCCTTTCAGCACTGTTCATTTCGCCAGCGCTCTTCGCTCAAACCACCGCGTTGCCTTGCCTGCCGCTTCCACCTGGAGCAACAACGCTGCCGCCAGGCTCAACCATACCGCACGGGGTGACACTGTGCCCGCCCACTGCGGTTGTCACGACAGTAGCCCCTGTTGCGGCTCCAGCGCCTGCTCGGGTTCCTGTTGTTGCTCCAGCTCCAGCGCCTGCACCTGCCCGGGTTCCTGCTGCAGCACCTGCTCCAGTTGCGGCGCCGGCTCCCGCCGCAACGCCGGCAGCTCCTTCAACTCCAGCCACAGCCGCAGCCAACAATGGCAAGCGCGACAGGAAACACGAGGGGCGTGAAAAAGAGCAGAACGACGACGACAATTATGTCCTGGCAGGCACCATATCCGGCGACACCTTGACCGTAACCGCCATCACTCATGGCAAGCTGAGAGTGGGCAGCAAATTGGAAGGTGATGGCCTTCCCCGCGGAACCCGGATTGTCGCCTTCGGGACAGGCAGGGGTGGCTTGGGCACCTATACGGTTACAACGGATGCCGATTCCAGGGATTAATTTCCTCAAGTAGCGCCGCAAGCAAAACCCCCGGCCATGCCGGGGGTGTTTTTTTGCGCCCTGCCCATACTCCTATCCCGGCCAAAGCAACTATCCGACATAGTGCTCCAGCCGCCTGGAAAAACGCCAGAACTGCCACGCGCCACCGCGCGCAAGTGTGTATCGCCGCGAACTCTGATCCGGCCGCGAACTCTGGTCCGGCCACGAACTCCGGTCCGGCAAGACATCCAGCGTAATCCTCGTCAGGCGCCCATGGCGCAGATCCCGCAGCAAGGGTTGTGCGCAGTGTTGTTCCAGGCGCAGCAGCGAATCGCGCCATTCGCCCAGGTCGCCGAGATGCAGGGCATGGCGCAACCCATCCCAGACGATGAGCATTTCCCCGGCATCATTCGCCCTCCACCCCGCCCCGCCCCCCGGCAGGCTCAATGGCGGCGTGCCTGCTGCCCTGGCAAATGCCGCGGCCAGCGGGCTGTCGGTATATACCCTGGCGAAAGGCTTCAGCAGTTGCTGCGGCGCTTGCCCGCCGCCCCATGGCCAGATGCTGTTGATGATCCAGTCTCCGCGCGCCTGGCGCGCCTCATTCACCGGGTGGTTGTCCAGCAGCATCTGGATTTCGTTGAGCAGGCTGTGCCATTGCAGGGTGTTTTCTCCATGCGGCAGAAAAGCGCGGATGTCCCTGCCTGCGACATGCGCAACGGAATGAGTAATCAAGCCCGGCGAGCGCTCCAGGCGCAAATACCAGTGTTGCGGCACAGGCGCGATGAAGTGCAGTCCCTCCCCCGCAAAATGCCGGTTCAGGCTGTCGCACATCTGCCCGGCCTCGTCCGCACTCAGCGAGGACAACGGGTGCAGAATGATTTCATTGCCCCTGAGCATCAGGTGCACCGGATCGGCGCGCATCCAGTAGGCCGCGCCGGGATGCCCGCCGTCCGCCTGCAAAGTGACCGGGGCGAGCGCTCCGTCTTCCGCCCCGAACGCCGCACACAGCCATGCTTCGAGCGAGGGCACGGGCAAGACCTCGCTCTCGCTGCGCGCCAGCAATTTTTCCAGCGCGGGCAGGTGCAGGCCGGAATAGCCTTGCGCCGCGGCCTCGCGCGGCAGGATTAAATCCGGGATAACCAGGTGGGCTTGCATTTATTCATCCTGCCGATCATGTTCATGTTGCAAGTTTAGCATCCCATTTTCCCCGCGCTTGTGGCAAACTAGCACTTGTACAACTTTCCCGCACCCGATCTTGCAACCATTCGAACTTTTCATCGGTCTGCGCTACACCCGCGCGAAGCGGCGCAACCACTTTATTTCCTTTATTTCGGCGATTTCCATCATCGGCATCGCGGTGGGCGTGTTGGCGCTGATTGTGGTGCTGTCAGTGATGAACGGCTTCCAGAAGGAAGTCCGGGCGCGCATACTGGGCATTACACCGCACTTGCAGGTGAGCAGCGACAGCGGCCAGATTCTGGACTGGAAGCCGGTATTGGACTCCGTTTCCAAGAACCCGGAGGTTACCGCCGCCGCGCCCTTCGTCAATGGGCAGGGCATGCTGTCGCTGGGCGACCATGCGCAGGGCGTGATGGTGCGCGGCATCCTGCCGGATGCCGAGAACCGCCTGACCGGAATTTCAGGAAAAATGAAGCAGGGCAGCCTGGCAGGTCTGCGCCCCGGTGAATTCGGCATTCTGCTGGGCGTAGACCTCGCGCACGAACTGGATGCGCAAGTGGGCGACAAGGTGCTGCTGCTCATGCCGCAGGGGCAGATCACCCCCGCCGGTATGCTGCCGCGCGCCAAGCAGTTCACCGTGGCCGGAATTTTCGAGGTGGGCATGTTTCCCTATGACAATGCCCTGGCCCTGGTCCACCTGGAAGACGCGCAAAAGCTCTACCGCATGGAAAACACGATAAGCGGCATCGGCGCGCGCCTGCACGATGTGGATCGCGCGCCCGAGGTCGCACAATCGCTCAACGGGAAATTGCCGCTCGGCCTGTATGCCAGCGACTGGACGCGGCAGAACGCCAACTATTTTCGCGCGGTACAAATGGAAAAGAAGATGATGTTCATCATTCTTTCGCTGATCGTCGCGGTCGCCGCGATCAACATCGTTTCCACGCTGGTGATGGTGGTCACCGACAAGCAGGCCGACATCGCGATCCTGCGCACGCTGGGCGCATCGCCGCTCTCGATCATGAAAATTTTCATGGTGCAGGGCATCGTCATCGGACTGGCGGGCACGCTGCTTGGCGTGTTCAGCGGCGTAGCCATCGCGCTCAACATCGAGACCATCGTACCCTTCATCGAACATTTGTTCGGCATCCAGTTCTTCGAAAAGAGCGTATACCTGATCAGCGAACTGCCTTCGGACCTGCACGATAGCGACGTGCTGACGGTGGCGTATTTTTCATTCCTGATCAGCTTGATAGCCACGCTTTACCCGAGTTGGCGCGCATCCAGGACGCAGCCGGCAGAGGCACTGCGATATGAATGAGCAAGACGACATGAACGAGCAAGCCGGAAAAACAGAAATGGGCGAAACCGCCGCCCCCAATCCCGCCGCCCCGCGCCCTGAAGCCGTGGTCGCCTGCCACGACCTGCGCAAGATCTATTCGCAGGGCCATCTCAACGTGCTAGTGCTCAACGGGATCAACCTCGAAGTGCGGCGCGGCGAGAGCGTGGCCATCACCGGCGCTTCCGGCTCGGGCAAGAGCACCCTGCTCCATCTGCTGGGCGGGCTGGACGAAGCCAGCGCGGGCAGCGTCGCCATCCTCGGGCAGGAATTGGAAGCCATGAACGAGGTGCAGCGCGGCCACCTGCGCAACCGCAGCCTGGGCTTCATTTACCAGTTCCACCACCTGCTGCCGGAATTCACCGCGCTGGAAAATGTCGCCATGCCGCTGCTGATCCGCGGCATCCGCAAGGACAAGGCCTATCCGCGCGCCGCCATTTTGCTCGAACAGGTGGGACTGTCCAAACGCATAGACCACAAGCCCGCCGAACTTTCCGGCGGCGAACGCCAGCGTGCCGCCGTGGCGCGCGCCCTGGTCACCGAACCGGCCTGCGTGCTGGCCGACGAGCCCACCGGCAACCTGGATCGCATCAGCGCCAACTCGTTGTTCAACCTGATGCAGGAACTCAACGAACGGCTCAACACCAGCTTCATCGTCGCCACCCACGACCTTGAACTCGCCGGCAAGATGCAGCGGCGGCTCAAATTGGTGGACGGCCTGCTGATCGAATAGGCCCGCCAGACAGTTGGCCGGGCGTCCGGTTAACAACAGTGGTTTGGTCTATCCCTGAAACTGGGGTAACATCCTAGTACCCTTATTGAAATTATGCTAATTGATTAATGGACAAGGAAGACGAATCGCTGGCCATCAGTAAACTGGTGTTCGAATTGACCGTTTCCAGCGGCTTCAGCGCCGACCTGGATATTTTGCTGGATCGGTTGTTTGCGATTCTCGCCCACCATTACGACCTGCCCCTGCAGCCGCGCGGGGCGATCCTGCTGCTGAATCCGAGAAACAAATATTTCCAGGTCGCACAATCCGGCATGGAGCCCTTTTGGAAAACCGGCTTCCTGTGGGACAAGGGCCCCTTTGCCAATGGCACTGTCAGCGAAGCCTGGCTGATTGAAGACATGGAGATCCCCGCTACCTCCGGGGGCGGCGAACAAACGACCAGGCTGATTCTCCTCCCCTTGCACATCGAAAACCAGGGAGTCGGCTACGTCGTCTTGTTCGCTACCGCAAGCTTCCATCCGAGCAGCGTCCACATGGAATTCCTGAGCGACCTGGGGCATGCCCTGTCCGGCCTGGTCAATCGCGCGCTCACGCTCGAAACCCTGCGCGTTCGCGAAGTCGAACTGGAAGATGCGCGCGCGAACGCCATCCGCTCGCTGGGGGTGGCCGCCGAATACCGCGACAACGAAACCGGCTGGCACATCATGCGCATGACCAATGTCGCGCAGGCGATCGCTAAGGCGATGGGATTGTCGGAGCCCATGCGCGAACTGCTCTATATCGCCGCCCCCATGCACGATGTCGGCAAGATCGGCATCGCCGACGCCATCCTGCTCAAGCCGGAAAAACTATCCAAGGCGGAATTCGAGGTGATGAAGACGCACACCACGATAGGCGTCACCATCCTGACCGGCAACGACCCGTTGATAGAAGCTGCGCGCGAAATCGCCGGTTCCCACCACGAACGGTGGGACGGTTCCGGATACCCGCAAGGGCTCAAGGAAGATGAAATACCCATCCTCGCGCGCATCTGCGCGGTTGCGGACGTATTCGACGCCCTGACCTCATCGCGCCCTTACAAGAGACCTTGGACAGTGACCGAGGCCACTGCCTGGATATTAAGCCAGTCCGGACAGCATTTCGATCCGGCCGTGGTGGTGGCATTCCAGCATGCCATGCCGGAAATCCTGCGCATCCGCGAGCTATACCGGGACGACATCATCGACCCCAAACAGGAACTGACGCTGCCCCCGGTCGAGCGCCAAAATGAGGGCTGGGTGAGGTGGGACGACAGCCTGAGCGTCGGCATCGGCGCGATAGACGAACACCACCGCTACCTATTCGACCTGGTCAACGAACTGCACGATGTCGTCGTGCGCAAGCGCGGCGTACGCAACGTGGCCCGCCTGGTCAAGGCGCTGGATGCCTACGCCAAGGTGCACTTCCGTGCCGAGGAAACGATGATGGCGCATTACCGCTTTGCAGGCACCCAGCGCCAGCAGGACCAGCACCACGCCTTCGAGGAGAGGGTCCAGGAATTCTACCAGGAGCTCCACACCAACCCGCTGGTGGTGCAATTCGACATCCTGCTCTACCTGCGCGCCTGGCTGGTGAACCACATCCAGGTCGAAGACGCCAAGCTGCGCTCGCTGGTCGACGCTTAAACCTTTAAACCGATTTAGCCACGGATTAACACGGATGGACACCGATCATCGGCGAACAACCGCCAATCCGCGCAAGATTTCTTGCACTGATTTCTAATTGTTCGAGGAGACGCGTGATGGCTGTGAGTATGCGATGCATCATTGCTAGACTTAACCCCGGATTTCCGGCGATGGGAATATGAATGCCCCATGCGGCGCAATGTCCTTTGGTTATTGCGCCTTACGCGGGCTAGTTACCTTAGAGTTATAGCCACCCAGAATTTGTTTTGCCAGAGCTTCCTTTTTTTGCTTTTGAACTTCATCGGCCAGGTTTTCGCTTTCAACACTCGCAACCGAGAAAACGACCCTCCATTGCCCAGATTGTTCAGCAGCGACGATGATCAGATCACTTAACTTGTCGTCAGGTTGAACATTATTGAGCCGTTCCTCGAGCTCTGCAGACCGTGCGTTATCCAAATTATATTTGGCTAGTTTTCTATGCTGAACATAACCTGAAATAAACGATTCCCTACTGCCAAACCTTACTGAAAATACGTCATCGGCACCTTTCAAGTATGGGAAGCGTGGCTTGAGCGCATCTATCAACGAAGCCATAAACGATTCGGCATCAGCCTTTGACTGAAAGACTTGCACACCCGTAACAGATATCGCAATGCGATTTTCGTCAACACCGATGACGCGTTTGCTAAAGGGGCCGTCCTCATTCGGTGAAATGAAAACATGCAGACCTTTTCCGGAGATGCCGGGCGAGAATCCGGGCGGTGGCGTGTAGGGCTTAAATAGTTCAACACCGAGAAAGTTATAGTCTGGGAGTGTATGGCTGTCCGCGAAGGAAATAGCCTCTATTCTCCATTGTTCCTCATTGGCAGTTTCCCTATTGCTCTCTGCCATGTGAATGTCAGTACATCCTGAGAACAAAAGGAACATCATTAACGCAACTAGAAGTCTGTGCATAAAGCTCCTCGTTTCCTAATTTCCGTACAATCCTTCAGCTCAATCGATGGGGTCCACAATCGATGGGGTCAGACTCGATTGATCCTATCAAGTCTCGCATCGTTCTAGATCATCCGAGTCTAACCGCCATCGATTTTATGTGTCAATCCGTGGCTAAACCAGATTTACCTGGATAAACCCAACGTTCGCGGCAGACCTGCCGAACCTTACGCCGCTGCGGTTATTTCCCGCCAATCAAGCCCATCTTCCTGCGTCGCCACCGCGATCCATTCCTTCTCGCAGCCCAGTGCGCCGCTCAGGGCGGCTACGGCCAGTTCCGGGGTGTTGTTTTTGCGGCTCAGGTGGGCGGCGGCGATGTGCTTCAGGCGCGAGGTGTCCAGCCGCGCCAGCAGGCGCGCGGCTGCCGCATTGCTCAGGTGGCCCATGCGCCCGCCTACGCGCTGCTTGAGGAAATAAGGATAATCGCCGCTGGCCAGCATGGCTTCGTCATGATTGCATTCCAGCACCAGCGCATCGCAGCCGTGCAGCATCTCCTCGATATGCGGGGTGGCGCAGCCTGCATCGGTCAGTACGCCCAGTTTGGGCGCCCCATCACCGCCGAATATATATTGCACGGGCTCGGCGGCATCATGCGGGACGATGTAGGGGCGCACTTGCACGTCGCCGATGGCAAACGGTGTGTGAGGGTCGATTTCGGTGACGTTGGGCAGATCACCCAGTTGGCCCGGCTGCGCACGCAGCGTGCCGTGGGTCATCCACACGGGGATGGCGTGCTGGCGCGCCATGCGCGCCACGCCGCTGATGTGGTCGCTGTGTTCGTGGGTGACGATGATGCCGGAAAGCTGCGCGGCTTCCAGGCCCAGCCGCGCCAGGCGCGCCACGGTTTCGGCCACGGAAAAGCCGCAATCCATCAACAAGACGGTTTGCCCCGCCTGCACGACCAGCGCGTTGCCTTCGCTGCCGCTGCCTAACAATGCAAAACGCATGTGAAACCCGGACGACACGGATGCTTCGGATATTTCGTGAATCGCGGGTTTTCTTACTTGTTTAATGCCTTATACAGCACATCCAGAGTAAGCACGGCTTCCCCGCCGGGCGAGCCGTTGGGATTGCTGGCGGTCACTTCGCAGCTTGCCGTCTTGCCAGGCTCTGCTGCCTTGCCCTGCACGCTCAACTGGATATGCCCGCTCTTGAGGTAAAACAGCCCTTTGCTGCGATCCTTGTCTTCCACCGCGATGCCCGCCTGGTCCAACCCCTGGCTGACCCGGAGCCAGCAACGGTCGAACGGCTCGGCTATGACGATGGCCTTGCCGCCGCCCGTCCTGTCCTGCATGACGGGTGGCACAGCCACTGCAACCGGGGTCTTGGGTTTCGCGGGAGCGAGCGTTGCGTCGGCACTATCCTTGCACGGGCAGGACTGGTTCTGGGCGGCGTTGCCCTTGGCGTAATCGGAATACGTCGCCGAGGTTTCGGTTCCGCCGTCGGGCACGACATACTTACCCTCCCCTTTCGGCAGCACCAGGTCCGGCGGCATATCCAGCGGACGTCCCTTGTTTGATGCAGCGGTCTTGTAATCGGTGCGTTCGGGTACGCTGCACGCGGCCAATGCCAGAAGTGCGGAAATCATTAATGCTGAGGTTTTCATGCCGGTTTTCATGCTTATTTTCATGTGATCTGAGGTTTCCATAAATTTGCGGCAAAACATGCCGTCAAATGACTCCCGCCTGGCGCATGGCGTTTTCCACCGCAGGTTGCGCGGCGGCGGAAAGCGGCGTTAGCGGCAGGCGCAGTGTGTTTTTCATCTTGCCCATGCGCGCCACCGCCCATTTTACCGGGATCGGGTTGGCCTCGATGAACAGGTGGCGGTGCAGCCCCAGCAGGCGGTAATTGATCTCGCGCGCCTTGGCCACTTCGCCCGCCAGCGCAGCCGCGCACATTTCGTGCATCAGCTTGGGCGCGACGTTGGCGGTGACCGAAATCGTGCCCACGGCCCCCAGCAGCATCAGCGCCAGGGTGCTTGCGTCGTCGCCACTGTATACCGCAAAGTCTTTCGGCGCGCGCTGGAGCAGGTCGCTGCCGCGCTCGATGCCGCCGGTCGCATCCTTGATGCCCACGATGTTGGGAATCTGCGCCAGGCGCAGCACGGTGTCGTTGTTCATGTCGGCACCCGTACGCCCCGGTACGTTATACAGGATGTGCGGCATATCGACCGCTTCGGCGATGGCCTTGAAGTGCTGGTATAGCCCTTCCTGCGTCGGCTTGTTGTAGTACGGCACCACGGTCAGGCTGGCATCCGCCCCCGCCTTCCTGGAGAAGGCAGCCAGCTCGATGGCTTCCTTGGTGGAGTTGGCCCCAGTGCCCGCGATGATTGGGATGCGCTTCGCGGCATGTTTCACCGCCTCGGCGATCAACAGCTCATGCTCTTCCACGTCAACCGTGGGAGATTCGCCGGTGGTGCCCACCACCACGATGCCGTCCGTGCCCTGCGCGATGTGGAAATCCACCAATGCGCGAAACGCGGCCAGGTCCAGGCTGCCGTCCTCCTGCATCGGGGTCACGATTGCAACAATGCTGCCTTTGATCATAATTCCCGCCACTGCCGAAAAAGGCGCATTTTACCGCAAACCGCCGCACCACCCAAGCAACAATGTTTTGCCATGCCCGGCCTCGGCGGGCGTTTATGACTATGCATCGGGCCGGAGCATCTAAATCGGATGCCTCTCCGGCTCCAGGCTCTCCAGGTTGTACCGCGCCCTGGCGGACTTGGGGTCGAGCTGCAACGCAATGGTGAATTCGCGCCGCGCTTCGGCATTGCGCTCGGCAAGCAGGTACGCAAAGCCGAGATTGTTGTGCGCGCGCACCTTGCCGGGTGATTTTTTGACAGTGTCTTCCCACAGTGCAATTTCGCTGGCGTAGTCCTGGTTGCGCACGACGGTGAGCGTGGCGAAGGCAATCAACAGGACAGCGGCAACCGGGCGGAATGCACGGGTGCGCAGCAGCAGTGAAAGCTCCACGGCCAAAGCAAGCAGCAGCGGCCACCCGGCAAGGTAGAGCTGGCGCTCATTGGCGACATCCAGACGGGGCAGCAGCAGGTACAGCGGCAGCAGGTGGACGATGGCCCACGCCAGCGCAAAGGCTATCCAGGGACGCTTGCGCCAGCACGCCAGGATCAGCACTACCGTGGCAAGGAATACGGCCAACGGCAGCACTGCCCCGGAAAAATCATGCAGCAGCGGCAAGTCCGGATCGATGTTGAGCCACAGCGGCAGCGCCCATTGGCGCAACAGCCAGGCATAGCCGCTCAGTTGCGTGGCCGCATTCCCTGGCAGGCTGTTGAGCGCGGAGCTGCCTGCCATTTCCGCGTAGTAGCTGTCGTTGAACAGGAAAAATACCGCGCCGAGCAGCAATACCGCCCAATTCGGCCACTGCGCCTTGAGCGCAGTTTTCCACGAGCCTCCGCAACAAAGTTCCCATGCCAGCAGCGCGAGCGGAAAGGTCACTGCGGTTTCCTTCACGCCGAGCGCCAAAATGAAAAGCAGCGGCGTCAGGACGTACAGATAAATCCTGCTGTGCCGCGTGCGGCCAATGACATAGGCGAGCAGCGCGCCGAGATAGAACAAAGTCATCAGCGAACTGGAACGGCCGCAGATATAGGTCACCGCCTCGGTTTGCGCCGGATGGGCGATGAACAGCAGCGCGGC
The DNA here is from genome assembly GCA_041490205.1 of Gallionellaceae bacterium. Lineage (GTDB taxonomy): Bacteria > Pseudomonadota > Gammaproteobacteria > Burkholderiales > Gallionellaceae > DATDDB01. The sequence continues at coordinate 325 of JBGPSQ010000078.1, read as the reverse complement.
AAGCAGCGGCGCATGCCGCATTCTCCCGGCTTGCAACTGGCGGCTCACGAATTCGCCGGCCAGCCTGTATACCAGATACGCGTTGCCCAGGTGGATGAGCAGGTTGGTCAGATGAAAACCCGTCACGCCCAGGCCGAGCGTCCAATCCAGCGTGTAGCTGAATTTCAGCAGCGGGCGGATGCCGTGACCGAGCCCCGATTGCCATGCACCCCAGGAATGCACCAGCGGATTATTGACGATGACATGGTAATCGTCGAACTGGAACGCACCGGAGAATGCATTGAGGTAACAGGCAAGGACCGCCAGCGCCAGCCATACCGGCACG
>JBGPSQ010000077.1:0-11875 GCA_041490205.1 Gallionellaceae bacterium | reverse complement strand
TGATCGACTGGCTGGCCTCGGGCGTGGACCCGAACCAGGCGACGCTCTTCGTGCAGTCCCTGGTCCCGGAGCACGCCGAGCTGCACCTGCTGCTGTCGATGATGACGCCGCTCGGCTGGCTGGAGCGCGTGCCGACCTACAAGGACCAGCAGGAGAAGCTTTCCGAGAAAGACCTGAGCACCTACGGCTTCCTCGGCTACCCACTGCTGCAAAGTGCGGACATCCTCATTTATCGCGCCACCCAGGTGCCGGTGGGCGAAGACCAGGTGCCGCACATCGAATTCACCCGCGAAATCGCGCGCCGCTTCAACCATATCTACGGGCGCGAGCCGGGCTTCGAGGAAAAGGCGGAAGCGGCTGTCAAGAAACTGGGCGGCAAGAAATCCAAGCTGTATAGCGAGCTGCGCACCCGTTTCCAGGAGCAGGGCGATGACGAAGCGCTGGAATCCGCCAAGGCATTGCTGGACGAACAGCAGAGCCTCAGCCTAGGCGACCGCGAGCGCCTGTTCGGCTACCTGGAGGGCGGCGGCAAGATGATCCTGTCCGAGCCGGAGGCCATGCTCACTGCCGCTTCGAAAATGCCGGGGCTGGACGGGCAAAAAATGTCCAAGTCGTACAACAACACCATCAGCCTGCGCGAGGATGAGGCGGACGTAACCAAAAAAATCCGCACCATGCCCACCGACCCGGCGCGCGTGCGCCGCACCGATGCGGGCAACCCGGAGCACTGCCCGGTATGGGAATTGCACAAGGTGTATTCCGGCGAGGACACCAAGCTATGGGTGCAGAAGGGCTGCACCACCGCGGGCATAGGCTGCCTGGAATGCAAGCAGCCGGTGATCTCCGCCGTGCTGGAAGAGCAAAGGCCGATGCGCGAGCGCGCCCAGCAATACCTGGACGACCCGACCCTGGTCAAGAACATCATCTCCGACGGCTGCGAGAAGGCGCGCAGGCTGGCGACCGAGACCATGCGCGACGTGCGCGAGGCGATGGGGCTCAGCTATACGTAATGAAATCATGAGCGAGACCGAGACCATCATTAACGAAACCGCCGGCGTGAACGAAGCCGCCGCGCAAACCAGCCCCATCGTGCGCATACACGGCGAGCCGATGCTGGAGATGCCGCGCGACCTATACATCCCGCCGGATGCGCTGGAGGTGGTGCTGGAAACCTTCCAGGGGCCGCTCGACCTGCTGCTGTACCTGATCCGCAAGCACAACCTCGACGTGCTCGACATCCCGATGGCGCAATTGACGCTGCAATACATGGGCTATATCGAGGCGATGCAGCGCAACCGCATGGAGCTGGCGGCGGAATACCTGCTGATGGCGGCGGTGCTGATCGAGATCAAGTCGCGCATGCTGCTGCCGCGCCCGCCCAAGGTGAACGAAGAAGAGTCCAGCGAGGATCCGCGCGCCGAGCTGATGCGCCGCCTGCTGGAATACGAGCAAATGAAGCTGGCCGCGCAGAAACTGAACGAATTGCCGCAGGCCGGGCGCGATTTCGAGCTGGTGCAGGTGCTGATCGAGCGCACCGTGGAGCAGCGCCTGCCCAATGTAAGTTCCGAAGACCTGCGCCATGCCTGGCTGACGCTCTTGGCGCGCGCCAGGCAGAATGCGCACCACAAGATCAGGCGCGAGGAATTGTCGGTGCGCGAGCAGATGACGAACGTATTGCGCAAGCTGCGCAACGGCGAATTTCAGCCGTTTGAAAACCTTTTCGATCTGGAGGGCGGGATCCCGCAAGTGGTGGTGACCTTCATCGCCATACTCCAACTGGCCAAGGATAACTTGGTCGAAATCACGCAAACCGAAACGCTGGGGAATCTATATGTCAGGTCAAGCCGAAACCTTACCGCAGAATGAAGTTCAGGCCGAAGCGGCTCCGCAGGAAGTAGCCGTACCTGAGGTTGACGCGGCGCAGTTCAGTAAAATCCTGGAAGCCGCCTTGCTCACCGCACAGGAGCCGCTCACGCTGGCGGAAATGAAAAAGTTCACCGATGCTCCCGTGGAGAACGCCTTCATCGAGGATATTCTCGAACAGGTCGCGCAGAAATATGCCGACAGCGGCGTGGAACTCACCCAGGTTTCCAGCGGCTGGCGCTTCCGCGCGCGCCTGGAAATGCAACCGCACCTGGACAAACTCAACCCGCAAAAACAGCCGCGCTACTCGCGCGCCGTGATGGAGACGCTGGCGATCATTGCCTACCGCCAGCCCGTCACGCGCGGCGACATCGAGGAAATCCGCGGCGTGGCGGTGTCCTCGCATGTGCTGAAAACCCTGGAAACACGCGGCTGGATAGACGTGGTAGGCACCCGTGACGTGCCCGGAAAACCATCTCTCTATGCCACCACCAAGCAACTGCTGGACGACCTCAACCTGCGCTCCCTGCAGGAACTGCCGTCCCTCGAAGAGGTGGGCGGCCTGCTGGAGCAAGCCCCGCCGGAACAGGAAAACTTGCCCTTGCACGAAAGCAACCCGGGGCAGGGCAGCCTGTTGGAGCAGGATGACGTATCGGAACAGCATGGCTCGCCGGAACCGGGCGAGCGGGCGGCGGCCTGACTGGATTTGCCTTGAAGGCTATCCGGTCGCGCGACAACCCCTTCTTCAAGGAACTGAAAAAACTCGCCGGTTCCCCGCGCGCTCGCAAGAAAGCCAATCTCGCCCTGCTCGATGGCGTGCATCTGCTACAGGCTTATCTCGAATCGGGAGGGCAGCCGCAGCATGTGCTGGTGAATCATGCTGGCGCGCTGGATGCGGAAATTTCGGCATTGCTGAAAAAAATATCCGGCTCTCCCGTCACGCAGCTCGACGACGGCTTGTTTGCCGAGCTTTCTGAACTCATGACCCCCACCGGCATACTCGCTCTGATTCCGCAGCCGCAAAACGAGGCCGCATCATCGCACAGCCGTTTTGCCCTGCTGCTGGAAGATATACAAGACCCCGGCAACCTGGGCTCAATGATCCGCTCCGCTGCCGCTGCGGGCTGCGATGCGGTGTTCCTCTCGCCGGGCTGCGCCGATGCCTGGTCGCCCCGGGTGCTGCGCGCGGGCATGGGCGGGCATTTTGCGCTCGCCGTGCATGAATCCGCAGACCTGGTTGCCGTGGCCCAGGCATTTTCCGGCAGGGTCTATGCGGCTGCGCTCGGGGCGCAACAGAACTTGTACCATTGCGACCTGCGCGGCAACGTCGCATTCGCTATCGGCAACGAAGGCGCGGGGATTAGTGAGGCTTTGCTCAAGGTCTGTCAGGGCGTTATCATTCCCATGCCGGGCAGGGTGGAATCGCTCAATGCGGCGGCTGCGGCTGCGGTGTGCCTTTTCGAGGCGAACCGGCAGCGCTCTTCTTAAGGGAGCGCCGAATCAGTCTGGTTTTGTCGTTCCCGCTTTCGCGGGAATGACGACAGATTCGGTGTTTCCTTTAGGGTTACAGGAACACATTGCTGCTCCCGCGCACTACCTCTCTCGGCTATACTCCGCCCCATGAAATTTTCCACTGCTTGCCGCCAGTGCCCGCGCCTGGCCGATTTTCTCGATGAAGTCCGCGCGAAAGAACCCGCTTACTTCGCCAAACCCGTGCCGTCGTTCGGCGATGCCGCTGCGCGCCTGCTGATCGTGGGGCTGGCCCCTGGGATGCACGGCGCGAACCGCACCGGGCGACCGTTTACCGGCGACTATGCGGGGAACCTTCTCTATTCCACCCTTCACCGTTATGGCTTTTCCACCTCGGGCGAGCCGCTGGATGCGAACAACCAGGCCAATGCAGACTTGAGCCTGCGCGATTGCCGCATCACCAATGCCGTGCGCTGCCTGCCGCCGCAGAACAAGCCGGAGCCCGCCGAGGTGAAGCAGTGCAACGGCTATCTGGCAGGGGAACTGTCCTCGCTGCCGCAGGGAGCTGCGGTGGTGGCGCTGGGTACGGTGGCGCATGGCGCGGTGCTGCGCGCGCTTAACCTGCGCGCCAAGGATTTCGCCTTCGGCCATGGCGCGCAACACCAGATCGCAGATGGAATACGCCTGTTCGACAGCTACCATTGCAGCCGTTACAACACCCAGACCAAGCGCCTGACCGAAGCGATGTTCCATGATGTGTTCGGAGAGATTGCCGGTTATCTTGGCCGGGCGTGATCCGTGCCCGAAAAGTTTCTTCCTGAATTTGTTTTGGGTATCGTACAACTTATTTTTGCGATCACATTGACAGCGCCCGGATTGCCCTGATAATCTTCCCCCATGAAATCTTTTCACGCCAACCATAACGTTCGAGCCACTCTGCGCGCAGTCATGCGCGCGGCGTGGCATCGCGCGCAGGGTGGCCTGGAGAGCTAGTTAAGCACCGGTAGTTGAGCAGTTTCCAAAGGCCACAGAATGTTTCTGTGGCCTTTTTGTTTTGACAGTCCATTTACATGGGCAGTCCATTTACGAGGGGATGTATATGTCACTTCCAGCCGCATTCATTACAGTGATCCTGATCTGGTCCACCACGCCGCTCGCCATCAAGTGGAGCGCGCTGGGCGTGGGTTTCAGCTTCGCGGCGTTCGCGCGCATGGGGCTGGGGGCGTTGCTGTGCGTCTTGCTGCTGGTATTGTTTCGCGTGCGTGTTCCCCTGCACCGCAAGGCGTGGCAGGCATATCTGGTGAGCGGGCTGACGATGTTCGGCACGATGGCGTTGACCTACTGGTCTGCGCAGTACATCAGCTCGGGCATGATCTCGGTTCTGTATGGCTTGACGCCGCTGCTCACCAGCCTGGGGGCCGCCTTGTGGCTGAAGGAGGAAACGGTGACTCCGAACAAGCTGGCTGGGATGCTGCTGGGGCTGGCCGGCTTGGCGCTGGTATTCGCCGACAGCTTCAGGATGGGCTCGGGGGCTGTCATGGGATTGGCCGCGCTTTTCATCGCGGTGCTGTTGCAGGCGCTGGGGCTGGTGTGGCTCAAGCGCATTGATAATGACAGCCCGCCGCTGGCGACGACATTGGGAACGCTGGTGGTGGCGCTGCCCCTGTTCTTCGCGGCCTGGTGGCTGGCGGATGGCCATTGGCCCGAGGCATTGCCGCAACGCGCCGTGGCGGCGACGCTATATTTGGGCGTGTTCGGTTCCGTGCTGGGCTTTGCGCTGTATTACTACATGATCAAGCACATGGAGGCGGGACGCATCGCGCTCATCACCTTGATAACGCCGGTGCTGGCCCTCCTGCTGGGGCACGGGCTGAACAATGAGGCAATATTGCCGCAGGTGTGGCTGGGTGCGGCCAGTATTGTCTTTGGTTTGTGCGTGCACCGCTGGGGTGGGCAGTGGCTGGCTTACTTGCCGCTGCGCCGCTGATCAGGCGTCGAACTCTTCCTTGTAATCGTCCGGGTCTATGCCGCATTGCTTCAGCGGCTCGATCAGGCGATTGCGCTTGATCTTGGCGCTGGAAAGGATGTAGCCGCGAATCACGTGCTGGCGCATCACCGGGGAATTGTCGTATCCCGCCACTTCTTCGATGATCCTGGTCACCTTGCGCCGCGCCATGGAGCGGAACAGGGCCGGGACATAGGAAAGCAACTCATTGAGCAGTATCTCCGCGTCCGCATGCCATTCGCCCTCCTTGGGAAGATCCGGCACGAAGCCGTACTCGTCCTCGCTCAGCGCGCGCCACACGACCACGGTGTTGCCGTCCGGATCGGCGACATGCGCTTCCAGTTCCAGCGCGGGTGTGCGCTGGGCTTCGTAGAGCGCGCGGCCGCCCGATTTGGTGAGAGTATCGAAAGCGGCCTGCACGTCGTGGACATGCACGCGCAGCGTCACCGGGCGGGAAACGCTCGGAACCAGCACCAGGCGCAGTATCACCGAGCCGGAATCGAGGTCGAGAAAGCCCTCGCCGCGCTTCACTTCCTTCAGACCGATCAGCTTGCCCCAGAAGGCTTCCGAGCGGGCAATGTCTGTGACAGGCAGGTCAACATGGGTTACGCCGAAAAACATTGGGACTCCTCAGATGGTTATTGTCGCCAGGACTTAATTTCGGGCAATATAATACTTGACTAATATGCTATGGTAAAGTTAAATCACAACCTGATTGTCTCATACGGGAGCGCCGTGACTGCGCCCCATCCTGCAAACGAAAGGAATCAACATGGAAATCCCGCCACGCGACGGAGACGGTTATCTTCAGGACATGAACGGCTGGACGCCTGAAATAGGACGCTCCATGGCCCAGGCCGACGGTTACGATCTGGATGAAAAGAAATGGGCGCACATCGAAAAGGCGCGCGAATACTTCGAGGAATTCGGCACGGTGCCGCCGATACGCAAATTCGCCCAGTATGTGGGCGAAGACCAGAAGGAAATTTTCAATCTGTGGATGACCGGGCCGATGAAGCCGATCACCAAATACGGCGGCATGCCCAAGCCTACAGGCTGTGTTTAATCAGGAAGTGCCATGCCCTACTACATCTACAAAGTCTTCCACGATCCCATCCTGCGGCTCTTCAAGATCGAGCAGCATGACGAATTCCGCGCGGCTTCCACCCGCGCCAAGGAGCTGCGGCGTGAACTGGCGCTAACCGAATCCTGCGCGGTGAAGGTGATCTTTGCCGAGCATGAGCTGGGTGCGGAGGATATGCTGTCGCAGGTTCGTGAACCGGCACCGGAATTGGGCGACGACTAGCAGGGCGTTGGAAACTGCCACTGTAGGTGCGAATTTATTCGCACATAACTCTTTGGGCGTGCGAATGAAATTTCACCTACGCTCCAATCAACTGAGTTTATCAGGGTTGTTGAGGGTTTGATTTTCTCCGTGTCTCTGTGGTGAGGTTAGGTTTATCATAGCCACTTTTGATGGAGCGCTACCTTGAAACAACTCACCGAATCCACGCTGGATGCGCTTGGCCAGCAGGCAAAGCAATCCCCGCGCCTGCGCGCCAACCGCAACCTGCACGAACAACTGAGCGACCCCGTGCAGCGCCTGGCGATTGCCATGGAACCGGACACGTTCGTGCGCCCTCACCGCCATCCGCAAACCTGGGAGATGCTCAGCGCCTTGCGCGGGCGGTTTGTCGTGCTGCTGTTCGACGAGGAGGGTACTGTCACCAGCCGCACCGTGCTGGGCGAGGAATGCCGCGTGATCGAATTTCCGGCCAATACCTGGCACGGCGTGCTGTCGCTGGATGGCGGTGGCGTCATTTTCGAGGTGAAGCAGGGGCCCTATGCGCCGCTGACCGATGCCGATTTCGCGCCGTGGTGCAAAGCGGTCGAGGGTGCGGATGCGGCGCGGGTCAACGTCTGGTATGCGCGGGCCCAAGTCGGCGACAGGATGCAATAAAAATGCGCCAGAAGCCGGTCTCGCCCCAGATTAAAGCCAAGCAGGAAGTGAAAGAGTACCCGGAAATCCGGGAGGGGCAGTCCATGGAACTGCTCAAGGAGCTGCACATCCTCACGCGCGACGGCAAGCTGAACCAGGACTCGCGCCGCAAGCTCAAGCAGGTCTATCACCTGTACCAATTCATCGAGCCGCTGCTGCAAGAGGCGCAGCATGCCCATCCCGGCATCACGCTGGTGGATCACGGCGCGGGCAAATCCTATCTCGGCTTCATCCTGCATGACCTGTTCTTCAAGGATCAGAAATCGACTAACGACGGGCAAGGCGCATCGCACATCTACGGCATAGAAACGCGCGAAGAACTGGTGGCGCATTCGCGCGAACTGGCGGCGCGCCTGGGTTTCGGCGGCATGTCGTTCCTCAACATGTCGGTGGCCGAATCCATCACCTCAGGCCAATTGCCCGCGCAGGTGGACATGGTCACCGCGCTGCATGCCTGCGACACCGCCACCGACGACGCGATCAATTTTGCGCTGAAAAAGCAGGCGCGGTTCATCGTGCTGGTGCCCTGCTGCCAGGCCGAAGTGGCGGCGGTGCTGCGCAAGAACAAGGGCCGCGAACTGGCGAAGAACGCTTTGACCGAGCTCTGGCGCCACCCCATCCACACCCGCGAATTCGGCAGCCACATCACCAACGTGCTGCGCTGCCTGCAACTGGAGGCACACGGCTACCAGGTGACGGTGACGGAACTGGTGGGCTGGGAACACTCTATGAAAAACGAGCTAATCATCGCTACCTACAAAGACCTCCCGCGCAAGCGCCCGGCGGAGCGGCTCAACGAGCTGCTGCATACGCTTGGGCTGGAAGAATTGAGCCAGCGCTTCTTTGCCGCGCCATGAGAATATTATTTGTCCGCCACGGCGAGAGCGAAGGGAATGTCGCGCATGTCATCAGCGATAACCCCGCGCGCATCGTGAATCTTACCGATAAGGGGCGGATGCAGGCGGATGCCGCGGGCGAAAAATTGCGAGCGATAAGGTTCTCCCATGCCTACGCCTCCGAATTTCCGCGCGCCCGGCAAACCGCCGAAATCCTGCTGCGGCATCATGGATGCGAATTGCGCATAGACGCCCGCCTCAACGAGCGCCGCTCCGGCATGGATGGCTTGCCGGTGCATGTGTTCCACGACCTGATCCGGCCCGATCGGCTGCGCATCAAACCGGAGAAGGGCGAGTCGTTTCTGGAACAAATGGAGCGGCTGCGCAGCTTTTTGGACGAAATTGCGGCGCGTCACGCAGAGGGGATAGTACTTGCTGTTTCACATGAAGATCCCATACTCGCCGCACTGGCCTTGACAGCGGACGACCCCGCGCAAACCGCGAGCGGCAGCATTCTTAATTGCGAATGGGTGGAACTGGAATGGCCGGTTGGACACCAATCACCCCCTACCCCTTGAGGGGGGGAGGGGAAAGGGTAGGTGCGAGTTCATTCGCACAATTATTAAATCATGTGCGAATGAATTCGCACCTACAGGGTTTTTTTCCTCTCGCCCCTGACCGCCAGAATCTTCAACCACAACACCGCCGAAGCCAGCATCAGCGTAACCGAATTCGCCACGATGATGGGCAAGCTGCCCATCACCAACCCATATCCCAGCCACAGCGCCACCCCCAGCGTGAATAGCGCATACATCGGCAGCGAAATGCCGGAAAGATCGCGCGTGCGCCAGGATTGCCACGCTTGCGGCACGAAGGCGATGGTGGTGAGAAAGGCGGCTGGGTAGCCGAGGAGGGTGCTGAGGTCGGGGTTCATGGCTATGTTTCGATGAGACTGAGGTGGGTTATATAAATATCGGCATTGTCATTTCAAAAGTTGCCGCCTTGTTGCTAGCTTAAATGGGGGAGGCGTCCCCAGCATTTCAATTTCACCGTCAAGAAAGTCTCTAATATTTTCTTCAGAGGGTGCTTCAACAGAAGAGCAGCGTTTCAATCTGCCGCGTTCAATCATATCTTTCCGCTCAATCTCAGCGAGGGTAAGGTAAAGCTGCTCAAATTCATCATAGAATGGTGTTTGGCGCGCTTCGTGATTTTGACATCTTCGGTAATTTGATGTTGCGTGGTAGTAGCCATCAACCCAGAAGTGAAAGTATACCCATGCAGCTTCCGCATCTATCGCTTTACGCTCTAGCAAGAAACCGATCTCTTCAAAGAAATTCAGAACATCGTCAATATGTGGATCCCCGGTTTCGGGGTCTTTGATGATAAGTGCTTTTGCCGCTTTCACCCGTATTCCCCGCATCTCGGGTTTTTCAAATCGCTCGCCAAGTTTTAGTATCAGGTCAATGCCCAAATTGTATTTTGCACGCCAGACATTCCATGATATGGCAATGATTGCTGCTGTAGCACTGAGCCAGCCAGCCGCTGGTGCTATGGTGGAAATGAAATCCTTTACGCTGCTGTGCTGAATAAATGACAGGGATTCTGGCCAGAAGAGGGCGCACGTTATGCCGATGAGCAATCCAGCAAAAAATAGTAAATACTTTTCCACTAATGTCTCTTAGGTTGAGATGGGCCGGGGTGATAATTAATTGAGATTGCACTCTACCTTAATTGCACGCCGCCGTCATCGCCCAGCCTTTACTCCACAAACCCGCCCTCGCGCTGGTGCCGGACGGCGAGCACATCCACGCAGTCCTGCTCCGGGATGAAGCGGTATAGCGCGACATAGCCCGTGCGCCCGGTGGAGATGACCAATTCCCGCAGGTTGTCTTGCATCGGGCGGCCTATCAGGGGGTGGTGTTGCAATACGCCCGTTGCGTCCACGATTTGGCTGCCAGCCTGTTCCGACAAGGCGGGGTCTATGGGTGCCAGGAATTCGAATATCCGTTCAAGATCGGAGAGGGCGCGATCCGTAAAATATACCTGGGGCATTGATTATTGCGGTGGGTGCTTTATCGCGCAGAGCGTTTTGTCGTGCGGGGCAGGCTTTTTTCAGCAGGGCGCGTCACCGGTTTGGGGCGCTTGGCGGGTTTGCCTGCCGCTTTGGCGAGGATGTAGGCATGCGCATCCTGCATTGCGTAGCGCGGGCCGCCAGCATCCACTTCGGCTGCGGATGCCAAGGCGTCGGCGATGAAGGATTGCCGCATTTCAGCCAGTCTGGCCTGGGTTTCCAGCGCCTCCAGCATCCAGGCATGCGGCGTTTTGGAGGCGGATTTTGCCAGCGGCGCGATGCGTGTCTTGAGTTCTTCCGGCAGTTTCAGTGTGGTGGTGGAGACCATTTCAATTTCCATGCAAAAGGTGACACCAAAGTAGCACCGCTGTGCCTTCATGTCAATCCGGCTTTTGATGTCTCCGCTGCGGGTTTACGGCGCTGCGCTCTAGGTGCTGGCGGCCTTGTTTGCCCGCAAACGTGGATTTTACCCGCTGTTTCCTTTATCATGAGCCCCTTGGATTTCCGGGGAGCGCGGCAGGCTTGCACCAGGCTTGGCGCGATCTTCAAACGAATTGGCGGGCCTCCCCGCATTGCAGGGCAGTGAACCTGGTCAGGTCCGGAAGGAAGCAGCCATAACTGATTATTGCAAGTGCCGGGGGTAAGGCTCGCCTCCTTATACCTATCGGGAGCTGAATGAATAAAGTTCTTGTGCTGGTTGTGTTATTGCTCGCGTCTGCTGGCGCGAGCGCACTGGATGGCGTTTTCATCGAGCGCGGCGAGGGCAATTATGTTGACCAGGTTCGCGCCGGGATGCTGTGGAAGTGGGACAGAACCTGGCCGTATCATGGCGACTGGTTGATAACAGGCGCTTGGGAGGCCGCGGTGGGCGCCTGGCGCGGGGAAAAGCCCGCCGACAATAACCAGGTCATCGGCGATATAGGTATCCAGCCGGTGTTCCATATGGCCCCCAGGGAAGGGGCTGGCATGACGCCCTATCTGGAAGGCAGTATCCTCGGGCTGCACCTGATTTCCAGGGCGTTTGCCTATGACACCCGCAAGTTCGGCTCTTCTTTCCAGTTTGGGCACTTTTTGGGATTCGGTGTAAACTTTGGCGAGAAGCGCGCATTCGGTATGGGGTTCCGTTTTCAACATTTATCGAATGCAGGCATCGTGCAGCCGAACCAGGGCGTCAATTTCAAACAGCTTCATCTTGCATATAATTTTTGATCGGGCTTGATCCTTGTCCGCAACACCTTCCCTGCTTCCTGAAACTTCCTCTCTTGCGGCGGCTTCTGTGCCGGCTACTTCGGTATTGGCGCGCAAGTGGCGCCCCAAGACTTTTGCCCAACTGGCAGGGCAGGAGCATGTCGTGCGCGCGCTCACCAATGCGCTGACGCAGGATCGCCTGCACCATGCCTACCTGTTCACCGGCACGCGCGGCGTGGGCAAGACCACCATTGCACGCATTTTCGCCAAATCCCTGAATTGCGAGACCGGCATCACCGCCACCCCCTGCGGCACCTGCACCGCATGCCGGGAAATAGACAGCGGGCGCTTTGTCGACATGGTCGAGCTGGATGCGGCCTCCAACACCCAGGTGGACAACATGCGCGAATTGCTGGAAAGCGCGCTGTATGCGCCGACCAGCG
>JBGPSQ010000076.1:0-11905 GCA_041490205.1 Gallionellaceae bacterium | reverse complement strand
CAGGAACCTCGTGGTATGACCGACGAAAAGCAGAAGAAGCCGAAGACGCCGCAGGAGAAAGGCGGGAAGCAGAAGGCCGCGCAGGCGCCCGACAAGCCGGCGAAGGCCCGGCAGCGCGTTCGGTGAAACTGGATCTGCCGCCGTTCACCCTGGTGGGCGCGACCACCAGGGCCGGGATGCTGACCAATCCGCTGCGCGACCGCTTCGGCATCGTGGCGAGGCTGGAATTTTACACAGCGCAGGAATTACAGCGCATCGTCACACGCTCTTCCGGCTTGCTGGAGCTGCCCATCACGCCCGAGGGGGCGCTGGAAATTGCCCGCCGCGCGCGCGGCACGCCGCGCATCGCGAATCGCTTATTGCGCCGCGTGCGCGACTATGCCGATGTGAGGGCGGGGGGTGAAGCCACGCGCGAAGTGGCCGATGCGGCATTGACCATGCTGGACGTTGATGTGGAAGGGCTGGACATGATGGACCGGAAGCTGCTGCAGACGGTGATCGAAAAATTCGCGGGGGGGCCGGTGGGCGTGGATAACCTTGCCGCAGCCATCGGCGAGGAACGCGACACCATAGAGGACGTGCTGGAGCCATATCTGATCCAGCAAGGCTACCTGCAGCGCACCCCCCGCGGGCGCATTGCCACCCCAAACGCCTACCGCCACTTCGGCTTGGTGCAACCGCAGAATGCCCATAACAGAGAGCTCTGGGATGAAAACCGTTAGCGCGCCTGAATGTTCTTAACCTATTGATATATATTGATTATAGCTATAGTCTTATTTTAGTCATAAGGTTTTTGCAGTAAATTTACCCCAATTATCCCGTAAATTTTTTATGGGATTTCTTACTTCTTTATTTTATAATCCATGCGGGAGCTATGGTTTAAGGGTGGCATCCCTCGTTGTTGCAGTTGTTTCGATGGGTTTTTCTGTATGTGTACAAAACATTTATAGGGAGAGTCAAAAGATGGAACATGCAAATGAATCGACGTTGATGTGGGTTTTTCTTACCATTGCCTTTATCATCCCCGGCATAGTCTTGTGGTTTGACGACACCAAGATTCACAATAAGTAGTTGGCTGGCAACGGAGCTTCCGGCTTCCGTGCCGGAAACTCCGCCCTCTCTATTTTCCCCCATTTTTCACTTCTGCCTGAATGGCTGTTGAACCATTCCACCAGCCTGCTGTCACACTTTTGAAGGATTAGCTTCTTATGCTTTGCAAGGGTGTGGGTTATGCCGCGCCTAGTTTGTAATACGCACCGGGGGGCATGAAACGATGAAGACATTTTTTTCCAGATTGGCAGGCAGCAAGCCTACGCCCATCCAGCACCGCGAGAGCGTCAAACGGATAGGCGACTATTCCATCGTGCGCGAAATCGGCGCGGGCGCGACCTCCAACGTCTTTCTCGGCATCCACGTCAAAACTCTCGCGGCGGCGGCCATCAAACAGTTAAGCCCGCAATTCACCTCAGCCTCGCACCGGCAAATGTTCGCCACGGAAGCGTCCCTGTGCGGAAAAATGGATCACCCGAACATCGTTGACATGTACGGGGCGGACATGAACGCTGCGGAGAGCCCCTATCTGGTGATGGAATACATAGACGGCACATCGCTGGACAAGTTTGACACCCCGGACACGCTGTTGCCGATAGAAACGGTCATAGACGTGATGCGTCAATCGGCGCAGGCGCTGGGCTACGCCTCCCGGCTGGGTATCGTCCACCGCGACGTTAAACCCGGCAACATTATCATCCGCAAGGACGGGCGCGTGAAGATTGCCGATTTCGGCTGCGCCATTACCAGCGAGCCGAACAAGTCGGTGGTGGCGATTGCGGGCAGCCTGCCCTACATGTCGCCGGAGCAGCTCGAAGGAAGATCCCTGGGGGCGCAATCAGACATCTATTCGCTGGGCGTGGTGTTCTACCGCCTGCTGACCGGGCACTACCCGTTCGAGATGGGCGACGACCAGACGGCGAAAACCTACGCGCGCAAGATTCTCAACACGAAGCACGCGCCCCTCAGCACGCACCGCAAGGACGTGCCGGCTGCCATTTCCAGGTTCGTGGACATGGCGTTGCAGAAAAAATTGGAAAACCGCCATGCGTCCTGGGAGGAGTTCCTGGATCACCTGCACCGCGCATCGCAGGAAAAATATGCGGAAAACGAGCAGCTCAGCATTAGTTGGCAAAGCTTCGAGATCCGCCAGCAGCAAATGGTGGAGCCGCGCATACACGACCTGTCGTTCTCAATGTGACAGGCCCCATGTGACGGCGAGGGCAGGGCGCAAGCCCCGCTTTTCGTTTTCACTTTAAACCTGAAAGCCGGGATTAGCCACGAATAGACACGGATTAACGCCGATTTTGTGCCTATCTGTGGCTAACTCGCCTTAATGGTTTAATCCATTGCCTCCACGCTGTACATCACCACCAAGCGATGGCTTGCGCCGGATTCAACTGTGACGGTATCGCCCAGCGCGTTTGCGCTCTCAACGCAGACCATGCCGCGATGCCCCTCCGGGCCGAAATCACCCATCTTGTCCGCCTTCTCCGTCCATGGATTCCATACGACAGTGGAATTGCTTCCCTGCTTGGCGATGCGGATGATCCGCTTCAGGCCGCGATCCTTGATAATGCAATCGGAGGCGGTATTCATGTACACGCGATCAACCTCGCTCTCGATCTTGATGCCGTTGAGTTGCTTTTTCAGCTCCGAAATTCCGCCCGCCTTATCCATGTATTCGGAGTTTTCCAAGCCGCGAATGGTCATCTGGCCCACATCGCTGATGTGGAAATAAGTATGCAGCGCTTCGCCCAGGGTGAAGGGGTGTGCACCAATGTTGCGCGTAATCAGGTTGATATTCAGGGTCTTGCCTATCGTAAACTCGATTTGCGCGCTGCAAGGATGCGGCCACTGTGCGCGAGTGGCATCCGTCTCAATCAGTCCGAAGCGGAGGAAAGTTCCGCCATCCGGCATTGCTTTTGTTTCCAGCACCTCCCACATCACGGTGCGGGCGAAACCGTGGCCTGGCAATTTGCTGTCGGTGGCATGCGGGCCAAACCAGGGCCAGCAGATGGGTACGCCGCCTCGTATGGATTTTCCGGGGGCGAACTTGGCGAACTTGGAGAGCCAAATGACGGGCTCCTGGCCGTGCGGTTGCCAGGTCATCAGGTGCGCGCCCTGCAAGGCGATGCGCGAGGTGGCGTGGGTGTTGGAAACTTCCGCCATGGACAGGCCGCCTTCTCCTTCCTTGAACTGGACGTGGTTGGGAATGGCGTAGCGCTGGTTAAGGTCGGCGAGCGGCATGTGGGTCTCCTGAATTTTCACAAGCTGACATTTTGTCTGTATTTTGCCGTGTGCGCCAGTAGCATAAACACTGGTTTATTGGGTTGGATATATTGTGGATGCCACAAAAGTCTTGCGCAGCAAGCATGTCAAGATTGCCGATGCGAAATTTTTCCAGCCACTTTTTTCGTGGCGAAAGAAGGAGGATAATCGCACATTGGAAATTGGTATAGGCGCAAGCCATACAAAAATAACGGGAGTCCAGCTCAGCCATGAAAATAGAACATACCATCGCGCAGATGCCGGAACAAGAAGTTACCCCGGAAGTCCTCCTGGAAAAATATTGCAAGGGCGGTGAAACAACCGCACAAGATGTGCGCCGTCGCGTGGCCAGAGCCCTGGCCGTCGTCGAGTCCGATCCTGCCGAATGGGAGCAACAATTCCTGTGGGCGCTGGAAAACGGCTTCATCCCCGGCGGACGCATCAATTCGGCGGCCGGAACCGAACTGCAGGCCACGCTCATCAACTGCTTTGTGCAGCCGGTGGGCGATGCCATCAGCGGCATGGCCGACGGCAAGCCGGGCATCTACGACGCGCTACAGCAGGCTGCGGAGACCATGCGCCGGGGCGGCGGCGTAGGATACGATTTCTCCACCATCCGCCCCAGGGATGCACTGGTGAAGGGCACCAACAGCCGCGCCTCCGGGCCGGTTTCCTACATGCGCGTGTTCGACCGTTCCTGCGAAACGGTGGAATCGGCGGGCGCCCGGCGTGGCGCGCAGATGGGCGTGCTGCGCTGCGACCATCCGGACATCGAGTCCTTCATCCACGCCAAGGACACCGGCGACCTGCGCAACTTCAATATTTCCGTGGGCGTAACCGATGCCTTCATGCAGGCGGTGGAAGCCGATGCCGAGTGGGAGCTGGTGCACATTGCGAAGCCTGCGCCCGCGATGCTGGAGTCAGGTGCGCGCCAGCGTGCCGATGGCTTGTGGGTTTATCGCACCGTTAAGGCGGCTGACCTGTGGGGGCAGATCATGCATGCCACCTATGACCATGCCGAACCGGGCGTGCTGTTCATAGACAAGATCAACCGCGACAACAACCTCGGCTACATCGAGAAGATAGAGGCGACCAACCCCTGCGGCGAGCAGCCGCTGCCCGGTTATGGATGCTGCGATCTCGGCAGCATCAACCTCACTCAATTCGTGCTCAATCCGTTCACACCTCAGGCGGAATTCGATTCACCGAATTTCCTGCGCGTGGTGGCGCTGGCAGCGCGCATGCTGGACAATGTGCTGGACGCGACGGTCTGGCCGCTGAAGGAGCAGCAGGCGGAGGCACAAGCCAAACGCCGCATCGGC
Source organism: Gallionellaceae bacterium (assembly GCA_041490205.1). Classification (GTDB taxonomy): domain Bacteria; phylum Pseudomonadota; class Gammaproteobacteria; order Burkholderiales; family Gallionellaceae; genus DATDDB01. The sequence continues at coordinate 7,262 of JBGPSQ010000076.1, read as the reverse complement.
ATTGGCTTCACCGGCCTGGGCGATGCCCTGGTCATGTTGCGCCTGACATACAACAGTCCGGAAGGGCGCAACATGGCGGCACGCATCGCCGAGATGATGCGCGACGCGGCCTATGAATCCTCCGTGGACCTCGCCATCGAAAAGGGAAAGTTTCCCCTGTTCGACGCGGAAAAATACCTGGCTGCGCCGGGCTTTGCCTCGCGACTGCCCGAAAAGATCAAACAGCGCATCAGGCAGCATGGCGTCCGCAACAGTCATTTGCTCTCGATTGCGCCCACCGGCACCATCAGCCTGGCCTTCGCTGACAATGCCAGCAACGGCATCGAGCCGCCGTTTTCCTGGTTCTATTTCCGCAACAAGCGCATGCCGGACGGCAGCAAGAAATCCATCCAGGTGGAAGACCACGCCTGGCGGGTATATCGCCATCTCGGAGGCGACGTGGAGAAGCTGCCTGGGTATTTTGTCACTGCATTGGAAATGACAGCGCTTGACCACATGGAAATGTCGGCTGCGGTGCAGCCTTTCATTGACACCGCGATCAGCAAGACCGTCAACGTGCCTGCCGATTACCCCTTTGCGGACTTCGAAAACCTGTACCTGCAAGCGTGGAAGAGAGGGCTGAAGGGCATCACAACCTATCGCCCTAACAGTGTGCTGGGCGCTGTGCTGGAAGTAAGGCCGGTGGAGCCTGCCGCCGATGCGCCGCTGGAAATCGACCAATCCGACATGGACCGCCGCGTGGTGCTGGACATGATGCCCACGCCAGCACTCGCCAGCCTGCGCTGGCCGGGCCGTCCCGCGCAGCCAGCAGGCAGCGATGCCTGGGTATATATGATTGAGCATCCGCTGGGCAGCTTTGCCATTTTCGTGAGCCACATCACCAACGGCAAGCCGCTTCCCTTCGAGGTGTGGGTGAATGGCGCCGAGCAGCCGCGCGGGCTGGGTGCGCTGGCCAAGACGCTATCCATGGACATGCGCGCGGAAGATCGCGGCTGGCTCAACATGAAACTCGCCGCGCTGGAAAAGGCGGCAGGCGATGACGCCTTTGACATGCCCTTCCCGCCCAGCGGCGAGAAAAACCGTGTGCCTTCGCTTGTTTCTGGCTTTGCCAAGATCGTGCGTTACCGCTGCGAACAGCTTGGTGCGCTGGAAATGAAAGAGGGTGAGGCGACCCCTGTGCTGGATGCGATGTTCTCGAAAAAAGAACCCAAGGTCAATCCTGACGGCACCATGAGCTGGACAGTGGACGTGCTCAATCATGCGGGAGGCGATGATTTCGTGCTGGGGCTGAAGGAATTGGTGCTGCCGGACGGCCAGCGCCGCCCCTACTCGGTGTGGCTATCGGGCGAATATCCGCGCGCACTGGACGGTCTATGCAAGTTGCTCAGCCTCGACATGCGTGTGATAGACCCCGCATGGATAGGCATGAAACTGCGCAAGCTGCTAAACTACCCGGAACCATTGGGCGATTTCATGGCCAAAGTGCCCGGTAGCGAAAAATCGCAAACCTGGCCATCTACAGTCGCCTATGTGGCGCGGCTGATGATCCACCGCTACGCAATGCTGGGCATACTCACGGAAGAGGGCTATCCGGTTTCGGAAGCGGGCATCCTCTCTTCCCCGCAAAAGCGCGAAAGTGAGCAGCCGGAACTGCACCTTATCGCGGGAAAGAAATGCGCGGAGTGCGGCAATCGCACCGTGATCAAAAAGGACGGCTGCGACTTCTGCACGGCGTGCGGGGCGATCGGGGCTTGCGGTTAGAAAAGAGATAAAGAGCTGAAAAAGAGGATGTCCCACAATTGATGGGGCACCATAAGGGATGGGGAGGTGCAACCGGTTATGAATTCATTTATCAAATGATGGAACCCATATGAAACTAAATATAAAAAGCACCGAGTTCTTTCTTTTTTCGCTGGTATGCCTGCTGAGTATTGCCGCAAACCTGCCGATGGAAGCCTTGGGAGGTGTGATCAGTCAGCAAATGCTGCTGATCGTACTGTCGGGTGTAGTCGTCATAGCGCTGTTTCGTTATCTCCGCCTGCTGCTGTTCATCTGTGTGGTCACCCTTGCGGTTGGCGCAAACCTGCCTGAACGGCTGTCGGAGGCGCTGGGCATCAGCCAGCTCATCATGGTGATATTCCTGGGGATTATCATTTTAATTTCACTGATAAGCAGATTGCTGAAGCAAGCCACGGTGCAGCCGGAAGTGGATTTGCCAAAAGTCGATAGCGAAGAAGCGCGCAAAGCCATACTGATTGCCATCTCCATAGGCAACGTTAAAAGGTTGAGATGGCTGATCAGCCACAACATGGAAATCAACTTCCTGGACAACGGAGTTTCACCCGCACTGCTTGCGGCGGAAAAAGGCAACTCGGAAATCATGCAATTGCTGATTTTCCATGGTGCGGACTTGAGCGTGACCAACGCGGAAGGGAAGACACCGTATGACGTCGCACTGGCGCTCGGTTTCAACAGGACAGCGGAAATCATCAAGTTCAGCGTTGAAAACACCGAAGCCTCATCGAATCCGTTGTCCATGCAACTCGGTGAATCCTCGGCCTCATCTTGAGGCCGGTTGCCGAACTCGCAACATCCCTGTGGGCAGAGCTTACACCGGGATGTGGCGAGGTGTCAGGGAAGCCTGATAATTTGCGCTCTTTGCAGGGCCGCCAGGATGAATTTCATCGCAAAGCCAGAGGCGGAAAGTTTCACCCTCTCCGCATCTCGCTCACTTTCATCCGCTCCGGGCTGAAAAACTCACGCAACACCGGGAGTGCGCGGCGCGGGTCGCATGTGCCGCACATGAAGACGTCCAGCGCGGCAAACTTCGATTCCGGCCAGGTATGGATGCTGATATGCGATTCCGCGAGCAGGGCGACTCCGGTGACGCCGGATTTTTCGCCGAACGAGTGAAGGTTGATGTCCAGTACCGTTGCACCGCAGGCAGCCGCGGACTGGAGCAGTGCCTGTTCGATATGGGCAGTATCGTCCAGGCGGGCGCCGCCCCATATGTCGATCAGCAAGTGTGTTCCGAGAGAGTGAGGGTTGGTCATTTTCTATTCCGCATGCAGGAACAATATTTTTTTCCATTCTGTGCCGGGCTGCCTCATGCGCCAGATGTAGGCATCCAGGATGTAATGGGTTACTTGCGGCGCTGCCAGCAGCGGCACAAGCCACGCCAGGGTTTGAGCGGATTGGATTTCGGAAAGCGCGTCGGCAAACAGCAGGACGGTGCCGTGCTCGCGCCAAACCCATCCGTCCCATAGGTTTTCCTCGAAATACGCCCAGAAGAACAGCAGACCAAGGTAGGCCGTCACGTATTTCCCCTGGAACATCTTGCCAATCCAGTGGAAATAGTAGGTTGTATTGCCTGCCTGCCGCTCGGCCTGGTTGCGCCCGTATATCCAGACCAGCGAGAGGTATGGCACGCCATGCGAAATGACGTTGATGGCACTGAAGACCAGATCGTTGTCGAAAACGACAATTCCGGTCAGCCACGAAATTGCGGTACCTGAGAGCATGAGATTGCGCGGCCAGTTGAGTTGTCCGGTCCGCCGCCACAGCAGCCACTCCTTGATGAAATAGGCGGCCATGATGGCGCCGTAAATCGCCCCGGCGATTTGGGCAGTCAGGGCGGAATCGAACTGGAGGAAATCGCCGTCCAAGAACCAGTTGAAGTTTCTTGGCGTGCAATGCCAATAGATCAGGGGATAAAGGGTGGCGGCGTAAATGGCGAGCTTGTCTATCGTCTTGTATATCGGATTCTTGTATACGGTCGCATCCTTCCTGCCGTAAATCATCATGAAGCCATATTGCTGGCGTACGAAATGGAACACGGCGAGATACGCCAGTACGCGCCAGAACACCATGCCACCCGCGCTGTACAAGAGGCATCCCCCAACCCAGGCCGCCAACGGCGCCAGCAGGTAGATGGCTTGCCGCTTTTGCATTTCCTCCCGGTCGAAATAGGTGCGGAATAAGGTGCTGTAAACATGGGTGACATCCACCCCAACGATCAGGGCGAGCCAAAGCCAGAATGGCTCGGCCTCGATTTTTTCCACTTGCGCCTGGAACAGGAAGGCTAGCAAGGTCACCCCGAATGCTGGGCTCAGGATGAACAGCATGTCCACGCGTGGGGAATAAATCCAGGGCTGAACCGTTTTGGTGTTCACAGCCATTGCAGTGCGCTTTCTGCCGCGTTGAAGCCGCGGGTGCAGGCTTCCTCGAATATGGATATACCGCTCATATCAGAATGCGCCATGAACACCGGCGGATGCTGTTGCAGCGCCTGCTGCCGTTCGCGGCCCCAGATAAAGCCTTTGCGGGGCCGGATCATGGCATGTCCCCACAGCTTTACATCAAGGTTCAGGATATGGCCTTCCAGGTCGGGGTGCAGCGCCAGCAGTTCCGTGACGAAACTTTGCTGCCATTCGGCGTAGCTGCGCGCCAGTGCTTCTTTCCTGGCCTCGGCAGGTGGCAAGTGGCTGAGCGGCCAGTAATAGGTCAGCACGGTTTGAGTCGGGTGCATTTGCGTAACCTGGTGCGTGGCCACCACATATCCCAGCAACTGGCTGCGATAGGCCACGTTGTCCCATGAGAGCAGTGCGCTATGGTCGCCCGGCATGGCGTCCAGCGTGACATTGGCTACTGCCCAGGGTGCATAGGAAAATCCGCCCGCTTCCAGGGCAAACCTCCCGGACTTGACGATGCGCGACGCCACGAACCGGGGCACCGCCAGGATGGCCGCTTTCGCCTCGATGCGCACCGATCCATTGCTTTCTTGGTCAAAGTAGTCCACCGTCACCCTCTTGCCATGGTCGTGCACCTCATACACGATAGCCTGAGTGCGCAGCTTTTCCTTTATTTTTTCCGAGAGCTTATTCGCGAGCCAACCGTTGCCTTCCGGCCAGGTGATGACCGCGCCCGCTTCGGCATTGGCGGCCAGCCCGGTACGCGAGGCGAAATAATGAATCCCCGCCCAGGCAGAGGTTTCCTCGAAGGTCACGCCGAAATCGTCGCGGCAGCAATAATTCACGTACCAGCGCAGCTCTTCGGCCATGAAACCTTGCCCGTCCATCCATTCCCGCATGGTGATATTGTCCAGCGCCAGCCATTTTGCATTTTGCGAACTGGCATCCACGGGGATGGCGAATACCCTCCTGCCATCGTCTCCCTTCATCTTCTTGTAGGATTCTATCAAGGCAAAAAAGCGCTTGTATTGTGATTCGGTTTCGGCACCGATTCCCGAATTGGGAACCATGCCATCTTGCCACTTGCCGTGCATATACAGCCGTTCGTGCGGATCGGCGCACAGGAAAAACTCATCGTATATGGGCAAGCCGTTTTTGTCATGGCCCTTGATGACACCAAATTCCTCGAACAACTGCCTGGCTACCACAGATTCCTGGGTCAGCAGCGGGACATAGTGCGCTCCCCACGGGTAGGCTGAAACGGCATTTTTTCCGCTGGACGAGTTGCCCCCGGCATCCGGCTCGATCTCCAGCAGCAAGAAGTCGTTTTTCCCTGCCTTGGACAGGCGGTATCCTGCCGAAAGCCCTGCGATGCCGCCGCCCACGATTACCACCTCTGTCGTCAATGTGCGGGCAGGAGCAGGGAATTTTCCTTCCCTCAGCCTGTGCCCGGCAGAGGAGGATGCGCCTGCTATTCTTCCGGGAATGGCCCGGCAGGCAAGCAAGCCGCCATATTTCCACAACGTTGCCACCCCGCTGGCGATTACTGCTCCGGCAATAAATTGGCGCCTGCTGATTTTCATGGTTGATTACGGGATAGGCCGCGCACTAATAAACCAGGTACTCCGACCATTCCTTGTCGAAATACCGCACCAGCGCCTGGTCGTCCAACCGCTGGATTTTCGTCTCCACCTTGGACATGTCCGCCGGGAAATGGAACATCTCCCTGGCTGTATCCTGGCTGATGTATTTCATGCCTTCGGGATAATGCAGGGGAGGGGAGTAGGGATGTTCCGAGGCGATCACATAACCCCATTCGCCGAACGAAGGGACGTACGCATGATAAGGCGCGGTATGGAACCCTGCGGCTTCCAGCGTATGTTCGACGCACCAGTACGATTTTCTCGCCACCAGCGGGGAGGTGCTTTGCACGACGGCAATGCCCTTGGCGGACATGACCGAATGCAGCAAACGGAAAAACTGGAGCGAATATAATTTTCCGATCGAGTAATTCGAGGGGTCGGGCAGGTCGATGATTACGGCATCATAGGGCTGTACGTCTCCCGAATCGGCCACCTCCCTGAGCCAGATGAACGCATCGCGGTTGATGACGGTGAGCTTGGGGGATAGCAGGGATTTATTGTTCAGACCGGACAGCATTTCGTTGGACGAGAACAACCGGGTCATTTCCGGATCCAGGTCAACCATGGTGACGGCCGTCACGCTGGGATATTTGAGCACCTCTCGCAAGGCCATTCCGTCGCCGCCGCCAATGATGAGCACCCGTTCCGGGTTGTGGATGGCTGAAAGAACGGGGTGCACCAGTGCTTCGTGATAGCGGTATTCGTCTACCGAACTGAATTGCAGGTTGCCGTTCAGGAACAGCCGGATGTCGTGCGAGGCCTTGGTGATGACGATGCGCTGGTAGGGAGTGGACTTCGAAAAAATGACATGCCCCTGGTATGTGCCGCTCTCCGCTGTGTTCATCAGGCTTTCGGAATAGGCGAAACCCAGCGTGAGGACAACCATAACGAGCACGGCAGAAACCTTGTGCATACGGTTAAGCGGATTCTCGTCGCCAATAGCGTAAAGCACCCACAGGGCCACGCCGACATTTAGCATGCCGAACAGGAAGCCGGTCTTGACCAACCCCAGATAGGGAATCAGCAACAGCGGAAACAGGATTGAAGCAAACAGCGCGCCGATATAATCGAACGCCAGCACCCGCGAAACCAGGTCGTTGAACTCCAGCTTGTCCTTGAGTATGCGCAGCAACAGGGGAATCTCAATCCCGACCAGGATGCCGATCAGCCCGACGATGAAATACAGCAGCAGGCGGAACGAATATATATGCTCAAACAGCAAAAAGAGCAGCGCGGCCGAACAGCCGCCGATGGCGCCCACCAGTATCTCGACCTTCACGAAAAAGGAGATCAGGTTCCGGGTGACATAGCGCGACAGCCATGAGCCTATGCCCATGGCGAACAGGTAACAGCCGATGATGGTCGAGAACTGGGTGACGGAATCGCCCAGCAGGTAGCTTGCTACCGTCCCCGCAATCAGTTCATAGAT
>JBGPSQ010000075.1:0-12138 GCA_041490205.1 Gallionellaceae bacterium | reverse complement strand
TTGCAGAGCGAACTCAGGGATAGCAAGCAGTACTTGGAGGATTTGCTGGGATCCGCGGTGCAGACCATGTCCTACCCGCATGGCGCAGTGGACCGGCGGGTCAGGGATCAGGTGGCAGCGGCTGGCTATTTGGCCGCCGCGTGCAGCCGGTTCGACATCAACAGGCCCGGAAGAGACCCTTTCCTCCTTTGCCGTACGGATGTGCTCGGAATTGATTCGGCCCGCGTCTTCACGCAGAAAATGCACGGCGACTGGGATTGGTACAGGTACAAAAGCCGTGATTTGGAAATCAACAGAGGAGCATGAGAGCCATGGTAATGGAGGATTCACCCTGGGCGAGACCCGAGGAACTCAAAAAAGCCGAAGAGGAGGCGGTGAAGCGGGCGTTGGCCGGGGAGTTCAGCTCGGAAAATGATTATTCCGCGTATTACGCCTACAAGACCGGCGCAAACCGGGACTTCATCAAGAGCCACGCCGTCTCGGAAGAGGCGCTGGCATTGGAATACATCAAGAGCGTACATTCACTTTTGGGAATGTTCGGGCTCGGCTTCGCAGGGAACGTCATTGACCTGGGTTGCGCCATCGGGATCATTCCAGAGCAGATACGCAAGATATCAGGAGCCGGCACGGTGACGGGCATTGACATTTCTGAGACGGGAATCGAGGTCGCGAAGAGAGATTACCCACTCTGCAGCTTTTCCTGCCAGCCGGCGAACGATTTGAGCAATTTCTCCGGCGAATATGCAACCGTGATCCATGGCCGGGAATTTTATCCTTTCACCAGGACAAACGACCTCGATTTTCAGATTGATTGTCTCCAAGGCTATTTGCCCCACCTGAAACCGGGCGGTGCCGTTGTCCTGACCATGGTCTGCCTCAGCAAAGGGCTTTGCACAAATTGGCTCCTGGCACGAAAGCGCCTGCTGGGTGCAGGTTATTCTGTTGCCGAAAAGAAAGCACTGATTCATAACGCCATCTTCAGAAGGCTGGGTGGGTCATGTTACAGACAGCCGATTTATGGTGTCTTAACGATAATGCAAAGCATGTTTGCCTGGATATTGCGCAAGAAAATCATGTATGCGTACGTTATAATTAAAAGGTAAAACAATCACGTCTGGCGCCATTGGCTAAGCTTTCAATGCGCGGGAAATCCAAATTCCGAAAATGACCGAAAAGGCTCCGGTAAGCGTTGTAATCCCCTGTTTCCGGTGTGCCGGAACCATAGCGCGCGCGGTCGAATCGGTCATGGGGCAGACGTTGCCGCCCGTCGAAATCCTGCTGGTGGAGGATTGCAGCGGGGACGGGGGCAAGACGCTGGATGCGCTGCGCGAATTGCAGCAAAAGCACGGCAACAGCATCATCAAGGTCATCCCCATGGAAGCAAACGGTGGTGCCGCCGCCGCGCGCAATCGCGGATGGGACGAGGCATCGCAACCCTATATCGCATTCCTGGATGCGGATGATGCATGGTATCGGGAAAAGCTGAAGATCCAGTACCAGTGGATGGTCGCGCATCCGGAAGTTGATATTTGCGGACACCGTATCAAGGTCATCTCGTCGGATGCGGAAATCGGCAGCCCGGCGGGGGAGGTTGCAGCCATCCGGATCAAGCGGAGCAACTGGCTATTCTCCTGCCGTTTTTCCACCATCTCCGTCATGTTGCGCCGCAGCCTGCCGTTTCGCTTCGCACCCGGCAAACGTCATGCGGAGGATTACCTGCTCTGGCTGCGCATTGCGCTGAACGGCCACGATGCATGGCGGATCGAGGCGCCGTTGGCATTTTGCTATAAACCGCTGTATGGCAGCGGCGGGCTGACCCAAAACCTATGGAAACTGGAGAAGGGAGAACTCGATACCTACCGGCGCATTTACCAGGAAGGGCTGATTTCGTTCATGGCGTTTACCGGCCTGTCGGCATTTTCCCTCATGAAGCATTTGCGGCGGCTGGTGCTGGCCACCTTGCGGGGCGCGTAAAACTGGAATGCATGAAAATGAAAATCGCAAGAACCGCCACCGTTCCATTTTTTCTTTATAACCACCTGCGCGAGCAAATCGCCGCCACGGCCGCCGCCGGGCATGAGGTTGTGCTCATTTCCAGCGGCGGGGAAGAAACCGAATGGCTGAAGCAGATTCCCGGCATCCGCTTCCAGGAGATAGATATTCCGCGCAAGATCTCGCTGCTGCGCGACCTGCTTGCGCTGTGGCGGCTGTTCCTGTTTTTCCGGCGCGAGCGCTTCGACATCGTACATTCCACCACGCCCAAGGCGGGCATGTTGTGCTCTGTCGCGGGTTTTTTCACGCGCACTCCCATCAGGCTGCATACTTTCACAGGCCAGCCATGGGTCGAAATGCGGGGCGTGGTCCGGCTGGTCGCCAAGGCGGGAGACTGGCTAACCGCGCGTTTCACCACTCAGTGCTACGCGGACAGTTTTTCGCAGCGGGATTTCATCGTTGCGGAAGGTGTTTGCGATGAGAAAAAAATTCGCGTTCCGGGTTCCGGGTCGTTGGCTGGCGTGGACCTTTCCCGCTTTAACCCTGAAAAATGGGCGGCAACAAAAGAAGCGACGCTGACTGAACTGAATATTCCCCCCGGAAGCAAGGTCGTCACATTCATCGGCAGGCTGACGCGGGACAAGGGGCTGGCGGAATTGCTGGCAGCCTTTGGCTCCGTTTTGCAAAGCGGCCAGAAATGTGTGCTGCTGCTGGTGGGGCCCGAAGATTCCGGCGACAGCTCACTGACCAACCGGAGCGCCGACAAGAGCGATCAAAATATACGTTACATCGGTTATTCGGCGCAGCCGGAACGATACCTCGCCGTGACCGACATCTTCTGCCTGCCCAGCTACCGGGAAGGTTTCGGTAACGTGATCATCGAAGCTGCTGCGATGGGCGTGCCTTCAGTCGGCTCGGACATCGTGGGGTTGCGCGATTCGATAGCGGACGGCGAAACAGGCATCCTGGTTCCCCCGAAAAATGCGGTTGCCCTTGCGGGCGCTATAATGTCGCTGCTGGCTGACGACAGACTCAAGTGCTCAATGGGGGAAAAAGCCAGGAGCAGGGCGATTGCCCTGTTCGACGCGGGAAAAGTGAATGCCGCCGTACTGGAGGAATACCAGAGGCTCTATCGACCCTGAATGTCAGCAGGCATGCTTTGGCATGCCGAGCGGTCGCGTAACAGTAAACAGAGAGTGGGTATATTGAACGTTTTGGTGACAGGGGCAAATGGTTTTGTCGGGGCGGCAATGTGCAAGTCGCTGGCGCATCGCGGTCACCGGGTGCGCGCGGTGGTGCGCAATCCGCAATCCGCCGGGGCATTGCCGACGGCAAACGAGAGCCCGGCGGATGGCGTCGAGACGGCGGCTGTCGGAAACATCGATGCCCAAACTGATTGGTCGGCGGCGCTTTCCGGTATGGATACCGTCATACACCTTGCGGCCCGCGTGCATGTCATGCACGAAAAATCAGGAGGCCCGCTAGATGAATTCCGGCGGGTGAATGTGGCGGGAACTGAACATCTGGCGCGTGCCGCGGCAGCCAGCGGCGTGAAGCGGATGGTGTATGTCAGTTCCATCAAGGTAAATGGCGAGGCAATTGCAGGCGGACAAAAATTTTCAGAAACCGACACGCCAGCACCGCAAGATCCCTACGGCATTTCCAAGTACGAAGCCGAGCAGGCATTGCATCGGGTCGCCCGGGAAACCGGCATGGAAATCGTGATCGTGCGCCCGCCGTTGGTATATGGCCCCAGAGTAAAGGGAAATTTCATCTTGCTGCTGAAGATGCTCGGCACGGGCATTCCCCTCCCGCTTGCTTCCGTGAACAACCGGCGCAGCTTCATATACCTGGGCAACCTCGTGGACGCCCTGATTGCATGCGCGACCCATCCCGCTGCTGCCGGCCAGACCTACCTGGTAAGCGACGGTGAAGATGTTTCCACCCCTGAGCTATTGCGTTTTTTGGCAGGCGCAGCAGGGCAGCCGGCCCGGCTGTTTTCATTCCCGCCCCGGTTGCTGAAGGCGTTGGCGCGATTGGCAGGCAAGGGACCGCAGGTCGACCGCTTGCTTGGTTCGCTGTGCGTGGAAAGTGGTAAAATTCGCACCGAACTCAACTGGACTCCCCCCTACTCGTTGCAGCAAGGCTTGCAGGCAACGGCGGAGTGGTATCGGACCGAACATACATGACACACTACGTTCCACTCGTAGCAGCACTGGTTTCCGGGCTGCTGACCCTCGTTTTGCTGCTCAGCAAGGCTGGCAAGGAAATACAGGACATTCCCAACGAGCGTTCCCTGCATGAGACGCCGGTTCCGCGCATCGGCGGAGTGGGCATGATGGCCGGGATATTATCCGGCTGGGCGCTGATATTGAAATTGCTGGCCTGGTGGATAGTGTTGCCAGCGATATTGCTGTTTGCCGTTTCGCTGATCGACGATATGAAGGGGCTTTCCGTGAAAAAGCGCCTTTCGGCGCATATCATTGCTGCGGCTATCCTCGTTTTCGGTTCGGGAATGCTTGAGCAATACCCGGTACTGGCGGTTGGCTTGTTGCTTGCGGCGGTGTGGATGACCAACCTCTACAACTTCATGGACGGTTCGGATGGCTTGGCGGGCGGCATGGCCTTCTTCGGCTTTACCATATACGGTGCGGCTTCGCTGATGCATGGCGAGGACACCCAGGCGATGATCAATTTTGCGGTCAGCGCGGCGGCGCTGGGTTTCCTGTTCCACAATTTTCATCCCGCCAAGGTGTTTATGGGCGACGCGGGTTCAATCCCGCTGGGCTTCATGGCCGCAGCGCTGGGGCTGTGGGGTTGGCAACTTGGCTCGTGGCCGGCATGGTTTCCGCTGCTGGTGTTTTCGCCTTTCATCGTGGATGCCACGGTCACCCTGGTCAAGCGCAGCGTACGCGGCGCCAAGGTGACTGAGGCGCACCGCGAACACTATTACCAGCGCATGGTGCAGATGGGCTGGGGGCACCGGAATGTGGCCCTGGCGGAATACGTCCTGATGTTTGCGGCGGGCGCATCCGCCATCTGGGCGGAACGGCAATCCGCCGAACTGCCCTGGGTGTTGTTGCTGGCATGGGCATGCATCTATGCAGTTATCATGCTGGCGCTGGATTACCGCTGGCGCGCGTTCCAGAGGGAGGCGCGATGACGGGATACAGCCCGCGGACCCTGCTGGCCTTCTTCCATGATCTGCTTGCCGCCGCACTGGCCTGGTGTTTCGCCTACCTGTTGCGCTTCAATTTCGACCTGCCACCGGAATTTGCGCATGAAATGTGGAACACCCTGATCTGGGTCGTTCCGTTGCAAGGCGCGGTGTTCTGGGGGTTCGGCTTGTATCGCGGCCTGTGGCGTTACGCAAGCGTGGCCGATCTGCGCCGGATACTGCTGGCTGTTCTTGCCGCCGCTGCGCTGGTGCCCTTTATTTTGTGGATGTTCAGGGTCAATGCCGTGGTACCGCGTTCTGTCTCGGTGGCCAGCCCGCTCCTGCTGCTGGTCATGATGGGCGGAAGCCGATTTGCCTACCGGATGTGGAAAGAATACGGCCTGTACCGCAATATCAAGTTGCAGGGCGAGCCGGTGCTGGTGTTGGGCGCAGGCGATGCCGCCATCGGATTGTCCAGGGAGCTGGCGCGCAGCAGCGATTGGCGGCTGGTCGGCTTTCTGGATGACAACTCAGCCATGCACGGGCTGATGTTGAACGGGATCAAGGTACTGGGCGAGATTGGCACGCTTCGACACTGGGCGGAGCGGCTCAACGTAAGCCAGGCGATCATCGCCATGCCCAAAGCCTCCCATCAGCAGCGCAAGCGGGCGATAGACATATGCGCCGAAGCGGGCGTGAAAGTGCTAACAGTACCTTCGTTCGACGACCTGATGAGCGGACGCGTTTCCATCTCGCAACTGCGCGCGGTCGAACTGGATGACCTGTTGGGCCGCGATCCGGTGCAGCTGGATGATGCAGGGCTGCACACCTTGCTGACCGGCAAGACCGTGATGGTGACCGGGGCTGGCGGCTCCATCGGTTCAGAGTTGTGCCGCCAGATTGTGCGCTTCAAGCCGCAAAGGCTGATGCTGTACGAACAGAGCGAGTTTGCGCTATACCTCATCGAGCAGGAATTGCGCGTGAGCCAGCCCGGCCTCGAGTGCGAATTCCTGATCGGCGATGTGCGCGATGCCAGGCGGCTGGACGAGGTGATGGGCCAGTATCGCCCTGCCGTGGTTTTCCATGCCGCGGCTTACAAGCATGTGCCGCTGATGGAGCAGCGCAACAGCTGGCAGGCGGTGCGCAATAATGTGCACGGCACCATGTGCGTGGCGCGTGCGGCGCAAGCTCATGGCGTTTCCAAATTCGTGCTGATTTCGACCGACAAGGCAGTCAATCCGACCAACGTAATGGGTGCGACCAAGCGGCTGGCAGAGATGGTGTGCCAGGGACTGCAGCAGCCATTGGCCAATCTGGACGGGGGCAATCAAGGCAGCAGTACGCGCTTTGTCATTGTGCGTTTCGGCAATGTGCTGGGCAGCAACGGCAGCGTGATTCCGAAATTCCGCGAGCAGATCGCCAAGGGGGGCCCGGTTACCGTCACCCACCCGGAAATCACGCGCTATTTCATGTCCATCCCCGAGGCGGCACAACTGGTGTTGCAGGCGGGCTTGATGGGCAATGGGGGGGAAATATTCGTGCTGGACATGGGCGAGCCGGTGAAGATCGCCGAACTGGCGCGGGAACTGATTCGCCTTTCCGGGCTGAGCGAAGAAGACATCAAGATCGAATATACCGGCCTGCGCCCCGGTGAAAAATTGTACGAGGAATTGCTGGCCGACAGCGAGCGCACCCTGCCAACGCAGCACCCCAAGCTGCGCATAGCCCAGTCGCGCCCGGTGGAGGCTGCATGGCTGAAACAGATGCTGAACTGGGCCTGTGAAGAATCCACGCAGGACGATGCGTCAGTCAAGCTGGCGCTAAAACAATGGGTGCCGGAGTACGTGCCGGACATGCAGCAACGCGCGGTTTGAGGCATGGTGCTCTCCGTCATCATCATCACCAAAAACGAGGCGGCGGATATACGTGCCTGCCTTGAATCCGTGGCTTGGGCGGACGAGATCATCGTGGTGGATTCCGCCAGCACAGACAATACCGCGGCGATCTGCAAGGAACTCGGGGCGAAAGTGCACGTAGCCCAGGACTGGCCGGGATTCGGGCCGCAGAAAAACCGCGCGTTGGCATATGCCACCCGGGACTGGGTGCTATCGCTGGATGCGGACGAGCGCGTCACGCCGGAGCTGCGGCGGGAGATAGAAGCAGTGATGCGCGAGGAAGGCACATGCTCCGCTTATGATATTCCCCGTTCCTCCAGTTACTGCGGACGCTTCATGCGGCATTCCGGCTGGTACCCGGACTATGTGACCCGGCTATTCAAGCGCGGCAGTGCACGTTTCAGCGATGACCTGGTGCATGAGCGCCTGGTGGTTGAAGGCACGAAGGGAAAATTGCAGGGAGAGCTGCTGCATTATGCCTTCGATGGCATGGAAGAGGTGTTGCGCAAGGTGGATCAATACTCCACTGCGGGCGCGCAGCGCATGCATGCCCAGGGAAGAAAAGGCTCGCTGGCAGGCGCAGTGCTGCGCGGGTTCTGGAGTTTTGCGCGCACCTATTTTCTGCGCCTTGGTTTTCTCGATGGCCGCGAAGGCTTCATGCTGGCGGTTTCCAACGCCGAGGGCACCTATTACCGCTATGTAAAGCTATTGTTGCTGGAACGGAAGCCGTAATGCGCATCGCGGTCATCGTCACAACCTACAACCGCACCGATGCGTTGGCCGCCGTGCTGGAGGGCTATCTCGCACAGACCGACCGGGATTTCGAGGTGCTGCTGGCGGACGACGGCTCGACCGATGAGACCGCGCAAATCATCCGGCAATTCCAGGCGCGCGCGACGTTTCCTATCCGTCACGTGTGGCAGGAAGATGTAGGCTTCCGCGCCGCGATGGTGCGCAACCGCGCCCTGGCCGAGACATCCGCCGACTACGTGATTTTCACCGATGGGGATTGCGTGCCGCCCGTGGATTTTGTGACGCGCCACCGCATGCTGAACGAACCTGGCTGGTTCCTGTCCGGGAACCGCCTGCTGCTGACGCAGGAATTTACCGCGCAAGTGCTGCGTGAAAAACTGCCCATACATCTTTGGCGAGCCGGAGAATGGCTGCGCGCGCGCATGAAAGGCCGGATAGAGCGCATTCTGCCCTTGATACGTTTGCCGGATGCAAGATGGCTGCGCAAGCTCGCACCGCGCCGCTGGAAAGGCGCCAAGACATGCAACTTGTCCGCTTACCGCCGCGACCTGCTGCAAGTGAACGGGCTCGACGAATCCTACACCGGATGGGGGCTGGAAGATTCCGACCTGGTCATTCGCCTGATCCGCGCGGGCGTGCTCAGCAAGAGCGCGCGCTTCTCCGCACCGGTGCTGCACCTGTGGCACAAGGAAAACGACCGCTCCAACCTTGAGGAAAACAACCGTCGTTTACAGGAAGTCCTGAATGTGACGCACACCCGCGCCCGCAAAGGGGTGGAGCAATACTTATGAAGATATTGCACGTGGTACGGCGCTATGGGCCGGTCGGCGGCATGGAACGCTACGTATGGGAAATCACGTGCGAACTGGCTGCGCTCGGGCACCAGGTCGAAGTGGTGTGTGAACGCTGCCATGCGGAAAAGCCGCAAGGCATTGCCGTGCATGAACTGGGTGAAATCGCCCCGCGTCCCCGCTGGCTTTCGCTGTTGCGCTTTGGCCGCCGGGTGGCGCGCTGGCTGGAGCATAACCCTCGCCCGGGCTTCGTGATCCACAGCAACGAGCGCCTGGCCGCGCACGACGTGACGACTTTTCATGGGCCGCCGTTTGCCACGGTGCGCGACAAACCGGTCTGGAAGCGTCTCTCGTTGCGGGTGGTGATGCAGTTTTACCTGGAGCGGCGCGAACTGCGTGCGGCACACAACATAGTCCCCAACTCTATTCTCATCCGCGAACAACTGGCGCATTACTATCCGGAATTCGCACATAAGCTGACCGCCCCCATTGTGCCCGGCGTTGCGGAGTGCCCGCCACGCACCTGGCTGCCAGCGCCGCGCGAAGGTGGTGTCATTGGCTTTGTAGGCAAGGAATGGCAGCGCAAAGGCCTGCCCATGGCGGTGGAAATCGCCGCAAAATTGCGTCAGGAACGCCCGAATCTTGAATTGTGGGTGGCAGGCCCCCAGCCGCAGGAGGTGCAGCACCTGTTCAACGGTTGGAATGGCGGCTATCGCCTGCTGGGCTGGCGCGGTGATACGGAATATTTTTCCCAGCTCAATGTGTTGCTGCACCCCGCGAGTGCCGAGCCCTACGGCATGGCGATAACCGAGGCGATGGCGGCGCAAGTGGCTGTGGTGGTGTCCGACCGTTGTGGCGCAGCGATGCAAGTGGGGGTGGATGCGGGAGCGGTCGTGTCCCTGGATGCGCCGGCTGGCCGGTGGGCCGACGCAGTACGCCGCGAATTGCAGCGCGAAAGTGCGCCGCCGCGCTATGCGCACGGATGGCGCGAAGTGGCGCGAGAGTATGAGAAAATCTACCTGGAAAGCGCCGGTGGCGGTGCATGAGCGAAAATGAAGGCCACGCAGTGGAAAAATTCCCGTCGCGCTACTATTCTGTAATCGAGAAAACGGCAACCTTGCTGCTGCTGGCCTATCCGGCGCTCATGCTCGTTGTTCGCGGCGGGATGAACGGCGTATTCCTGCTGCTGCTGCTTCTCGCGGTTGCCGTGTGGGCGGTGCGCCCGGACGGTATGGCCGCATTGGCGTGGAGGCGCGATTGGACGCTGTATGTGGCAGCCATGGCCGGCATGTCGCTGGCGATATTTTTCAGTCAGGCATATCACGGCAACTTCACGGCCCATCCGCACGATGCTGCTTCACGCTATTGGCTGGCGATCCCGGTGTTTCTGCTTTTGCAGCGCCTGCGTCCCGCAGTCTTTACAGTCCTGCAAATCGCATTCCCGGCGGCTGCGATCCTGGGTTTTGCACTTGCGAAGGATCCCGGAAGCTGGGCGGATCACAGGGCAAGCATAGAAACGATGGACTTGATCCACTTTGGCGATTTTGAATTGATGCTGGGCGTGCTTTCGCTGGCCAGCATCAACTGGTTTGGGCGCGATACCCTTGCATTGCGGATACTGAAAATCGCGGGTTTTGCAGCCGGCCTGGCCGCTTCGTTCGGCTCCGGTTCGCGCGGGGGATGGCTGGCGATTCCGGTATTCGCCGTTCTCTTGCTCTATTTCAAGTCGACCAGGCCGACGATTAAGTCGGTTGTCTATGCCATGACAGGCTTTGCCGTTGCAGTGGTCCTGTTATATTCATTCAACGACACGTTTCAGAACCGCTTCAATCAACTGGCGAGCGATGTTGCGAGTTTCAAGGAAGGCAAGCGCGACACCTCGACCGGGGTGCGCCTGCAATTATACAAGGCGGCAGTGGATGTATTTATCAGCCACCCGGTTTTCGGCGTGGGGCCGGAGGGGTTTGCGCAAGAAATGAAACCAATGATGGAGGCAGGCAATCTAACGCCGATTGCTGCAGAACTAGGGCACGCCGAGGTGCATAACGAAGTCTTGTCCAAGGCTGCCGGGATGGGGATTTTCGGGCTGCTTGCCATACTCGCAATCTATGTCGTGCCGTTCTGGCTGTTCTGGCTGGCGGGCAAATCGGCGCGCAGGGAAGTCCGGCGCGCAGGCGTGCAGGGGCTCGTATTCGTTAGCGGATTTTTCATATTCGGACTCACCGTGGAGGTGTTGGATTTGACCATGGCCGCCGCTTTTTACAGCTTCACTGTGGCTGTGTTGCTGGCGGCCTGTTACAACATACACTACAGTGAGTTCATTCACCCAAACAAGGACAATCTCCATGTTTAGCGTTGTCATTCCCAGTTGGAACAACCTGGCATACCTGAAGCTCTGTATAGAGAGTTTGAAAGAAAATTCAAAATACGAGCATGAAATCATCGTGCATATAAACGATGGCTCGGACGGCACTCTGGAATGGGTGCGCTCGCAGGGGATTCGGTACACCCATACCCAAAAAAATGTCGGGGTGTGCCTGTCAGTGAATCATCTCTTTGCCAAGGCCAGACATGACTGGGTGCTCTACATGAACGACGACATGGTGGCGGCACCCGGCTGGGACACCACCTTCATGGATGCGATCGGCTCAGTCGATACGGACCTGGCCGTATTTTTCGGCACCCTTATCCAGCCTGAAATAGGCGGAAATGACAGCATGATCGAACAGAATTTCGGGGGGGCGCCGGATACGTTCGACAAGGCGCAATTCCTGGCGCAACACATGGCGGACAAGCGTGGCGGTGTCGAGGGGACGGCCTCCCAGCCGACCCTGGTACACAAGAAATGGTGGGCCATGCTGGGCGGCTACAGCATGGAATTCAGCCCAGGCATGAGCAGCGATGACGACCTGCTGATGAAATTCTGGGTGGCGGGCTGCCGCAATTTCCGCATCGTCGGCAACAGCCGTTTCTACCATTTCGGCTGCAAGAGCACGGGGCGCATCAAGCATAATCGCGGCGGCCATATATTTGCGCTGAAATGGGGCATCACCCAGGCTGAATTTTACCGCCATTACCTGTCATCCTTGCGCAAATCGGGCGGCGGCAATACGGCGGAAAACCCGCACAACTTTCCGCGTCCCTCACTGCCAAGCAAGCTCAAGCGGGCGCGCTATGCCCTGCGTTACAACTATCCGCTGGATGGCATAGAGGCGTGGGATGCCATGTCGGGATGCGGAAGCTGGGACGAGGGGAATTGACCAGGGTCATGCTGAATAAAGTATTGATCGCCTATCATCGATTCCCGCCAATCGCGGAGGATTTGCAAAAGGCATTTCAGTCGCTGGGGGTGGATGCGGAAATATTCTATACCACCGATTACGAGCATTGGTTTTATCATCGCGTCATCAGGAAAATCAACCGGCATGCGCGAAACTTGCGCTTGATACCCAAAGGCGGAGATGTTTTCAAGAAGCATCCGCTCAATCTGATCAATTACGTCGGCAGCAACTTCGAGCAAGCAATCTCCCGGTACCAGCCGGACGCGGTG
>JBGPSQ010000074.1:0-12384 GCA_041490205.1 Gallionellaceae bacterium | reverse complement strand
GTGCGCACTGGCACCAGTGGCTTTACGCGCTTCCAGAATTCATCCGTCACTTCCCATGATTTTGCCTTGCCCATCTTCGCCCCCGTTCGTTGGAATCATGGGGAGGGCATTATACGTTATTTACGGATAAGCTCTAAGTCCCTTCGTCTTAATTTTATGCCGAATGATTATATGTTTTTTCCCTGCTCCATTCAGGTCATTATCGACGATAAGCAGCCGCGCAAAGCCCCTCCCGCCCTGGGCGGGAGGCACCCGTGACAATTCCTATGGCAGGTTGGGCTCTGAAATCCGATCGAGCGATTTGTCGGTCAGCGTTTCCAAGAAAGCCGCCAAGTCGTTCTTTTCCCGGTCATTTAACTTGAGCGGCATGATCAGCGGATCCTGGTTCTTGTCCTGCGGGTTTCCGCCCTTGTTGTAGTGTTCGATCACCTGGCTCATCTTGCTGAATGCGCCATCATGCATGAAATAGGCGAAGCTGGCAGAATTGTACAGACTTGGCGTCTTGAATTTTCCCTTGTCAGCCTCGTCCTTGGTGACCTCGTACCGGCCCAGATCCTCCTTCAGCGGGCCAGCGCGCCAGGGACAAGATCATCTGGTCGGCCCGCTCAAGCTGGGTGTCATTTACACCATCGCGCCATATCTGTTGCCGGAGCTCATTCTTGCATTGCATGAACTGGCCCCGCAAATGCCGCTGGTGATAGAAGAGAACCTTACCAGCAACCTGACCGCCATGCTGAAGAACGGCCATATCGATGCGGCCGTGGTGGCGCTCCCATTCGATTTGCCGGGGATTTCCGTCAAACCGCTTTATGACGAACCCTTCGCCATCGTGGTGCCTGCGAAACACCCTTGTGTCGGCACGGAAATCAATTGCGGCTGGCGAACTGGCAAACGAAAAGGTGTTGCTGCTGGCCAGCGGCCATTGTTTCAGCAATCAGGTAGTGGAAGCCTGCCCCGAGTTGCAGCAACGAGGAGGAGAGGTGTTTCACGGTACATCGCTGGAAACCATACGAAATATGGTGGCCTCCGGCCTGGGAATCTCGGTGCTGCCGTATAGCGCGCTGAAGGGGCGCTATCAAAGCCCGTTGATTCGGGCGATCCCTTTTTGCGAACCATCCCCTTCCCGGCAAGTGGCGCTGGTCTGGCGCAGCAGCTTCGCCCGCGTCACCGCGATTGACGCCGTTGCTGTGGCAGTCGGCAAGCTGATGGTTTAGAAGCTTCCTGGCAAGTTGGGCATCTCTGAAACTAAAGAAGGCGGCCCGGCTTCTTCCTTGTGCTGCACGATTTGCCTGGCAGGCATTTCATCAGGCAAAGCCATTGTCCTCAAAAAACTCCAACATGAATTGCGCGATTTCTTCCGGCGCGTCCAGGGGTGACCAATGACCGCATCCTGAAATCGTGCGGATATTGGCGTGCGGAAATACCTGCGCGATACTGGACGCATGATGCAGGGGGAAAACATTGTCCTGTTCGCCCCAAATAACCAATGTCGGCACCCGGATGCAATCCAATTTCGCGCGCAATAGCTGGAGACGGCGGCTGGCGAAGTGATCCATCCCCCGCAAAATGCGGCGGCGCGACCAGGGCCTGACCCATTCGTCCATCAGTGCGGCATCCAGCTTGTGCGGGCGCTTGAGGGTCGATTGCATACCCCATCGCAATAGACTCTGCCCGAAGATCAGGTTTGCCGCATAGAGCAGCTTCCCGACCCGGACACTTCCGGTAAGTGTCGTCGAAAGGATAATGAGCGACTTTATTCGCTCCGCATTCTCCGTTGCCCAATCCAGGCCCAGCACACCGCCCAGATCGTGAACGAGCAAATGAAACCGCCGCGGCGGCACAGCCTCCATGAATTCCCGCAGGTGACCGGCGTAGGCGGCATAGTCGAGCATTCCTGCCGGAGGCGTGCCGGTGTGGCCTTGCCCCAGCAAATCGGGAGCAATGATTCGATAGCGGCCGAGCAATGGCAGCAGGGGCGAGAACAAAAGCGAAGAGGTGGGAATGCCGTGCAAAGCCACGATTGTCTCCCCCTCTCCGCTATCGAGGAAACCAGTCGTAACATTGCTTAGCTGAATGCTTTTTCGTTGCAGCACGATATTATTCATGGGCCATGAAGATGATGTGCAGCATGATTTGCCGCAGCAACAATTGCCGCCCATTGTATGACTGCTGTGGAGGAGACGCCAGACGGGCACGCCCAGCCCGATACGGAGCAGGCTTGCGGATGGGCTGCCCTATTCCCCGGCCAGTTATTATTTTACCGGCTTTGCCTGCCAGTGTTGCAGGTAGCGGATGACGGCAGGCAACAGGGATACGACGACGATGCCCAGCGTCATCAGAGTGAGATTATCCTTGATCACTGGGATGTTGCCAAAGTAATAGCCGCCCAACGCGAATGTGGTGATCCAGGCAACACTACCCAGCGCGCTGAACATCACGAACAGCCGGTAGCGCATCTTGCCTATGCCCGCCACGAAGGGCGCGAAGGTGCGGATGATGGGCAAAAAGCGTGCGAACAGGACGGTCTTGCCGCCGTGTTTTTCATAGAAGGCGTGGGTGCGATCCAGGTTTTCCTTGTTGATCAGGCGCCCGCCGAGGTGGTGAACGACCCAGCGCCCCGCCCCGCGCCCGATCCAGTAATTGCAGTTATCGCCCGAAAACGCAGCGAGCATCAGGAGCGGCATCACCCACTCCAATTGCAGCGCGCCGCCGCCGCACAAGGCACCGGCCACGAACAGCAGCGAATCGCCGGGAAGAAACGGCACGATCACCAGCCCGGTTTCGCAGAATATGATGAGGAACAGGATGGCGTAGACCCACGCGCCATATTGCTGCACCAGCGCGAGCAGGTGGGTATCGAGGTGAAGAATGAGGTCTAGCATCAGCGGCCGCTTTTAATGATTGCTAAAACAAACTAGCCGCTGATGAACACGGATATACACGGATTGCGGCAGGTTTAATCAGTGTCAATCCGTGTTCATCCGTGGCCGAATATCCCCTAATTCAGGGAAGCACTTCCTGGGTTTCCGGTTTTTCCGGCTTGATGAAATCCTCGCGCGATACGCCGAACATCATCAGCAGCGGGCTTGCCACCAGCACCGACGAGTAGATACTGAACAGGATGCCGATGGTGAGCGCCAGCGCGAAATAATGCAGCGTCTCGCCGCCGAAGAACAGCATGGAGGTGACCATCATCTGGGTACATCCGTGTGTAATGATGGTGCGCGACATGGTGCGGGTGATGGCGTTGTCTATGATCTCGTGCACCTCTACCTTGCGCATCTTGCGGAAGTTTTCGCGGATACGGTCGAACACCACCACTGATTCGTTCACCGAATAGCCCAGCACCGCCAGTACCGCCGCCAGCACGGTGAGCGAAAATTCCCATTGGAAGAACGCGAAGAAGCCCAGGATGATCACCACGTCATGCAGGTTGGCGATGATCGCAGCCAGGCCGAATTTCCATTCGAAGCGCAGCCACAGATAGCACACGATGCCGATCGAGACCAGCAGCAGCGCGAGCAGGCCCTTGTCCACCAGTTCATTGCCCACCTGCGGGCCGACAAACTCGACGCGGCGCATTTCAACGTTCCCGTCCGGCGCGCGCAGCTTCACGCACTCTTGCCCGGCAAGCTGTTTGCATACCTGAATGGGGAGATCGTTACCCAGCTTGTTGGTCTTCAGCGGCACGGTGATCAGCACATCCTGGCTGCTGCCGAAGTTTTTCACCTGCGCATCCGCCATGCCCATCGCGGTCATTCCCGCGCGCACTTTCTCCAGGTCGGCAGACTGTGCATAGTGCACCTCCATCTGCGTGCCGCCGGTGAAATCCACGCCGAAATTCAGTCCGCGCGTGGCAAGGAAAAACACCGCCAGGATGAACGTCACCAGCGAAATGCTGGTGGTGATCTTCCCGTAGCTCATGAACGGGATGTCGTGTTTGATCTTGAAAAATTCCATGTGACTTTTCCCTTAGCCTATTGCTACTTTGCTCAAGCGCGCGCGGCGCCCGTAAATCAGGTTCACCAGCGCACGCGACACCAGCACCGAGCTGAACATCGAAGTCAGGATACCCATGCACAGCACCACCGCAAACCCCTGCACCGGGCCGGTGCCGAACAGCAACAGGGCAAAACCGGCGATGAAGGTGGTGATGTTGGAGTCGAGGATGGTGCCGAACGCGCGGTCATAACCGGCATGTATCGCCGCCTGCGGCGACACGCCGTTGCGCAGCTCCTCGCGGATGCGCTCGTTGATCAGCACGTTGGAGTCGATCGCCATGCCCAGCGTCAGCGCAATGCCCGCCATGCCGGGCAACGTCAGCGTGGCTTGCGCCAGCGACATCATCCCCACCAGCAGCAGCAGGTTCGCGCCCAGCGAGAGCATCGAAACCCCGCCGAACATCATGTAATAGGCGATCATGAAAAGCGTGATGGCGGCGAATCCAATCCAGGTGGAATGGAAGCCGCGATCGATATTGTCCTTGCCCAGGCTGGGGCCGACGGTGCGCTGCTCGATGATCTCCACCGGCGCCGCCAGCGCGCCCGAGCGCAGCAGCAGCGCGGTCTTGCCCGCCTCTTCGGATGTCATATGCCCGCTGATCTGCACGCGCCCGCCGCCGATTTCCTCATGTATCACCGGCGCGGTGACAACCTCGCCCTTGAGCACGCCACGTTCCTTCTCGAACAGGATGATGGCCATGCGCTTGCCCACGTTTTCCTTCGTCGCCACCTTGAATTCATTCGCGCCTTTGTTGTCCAGCGTGAGATGCACTGCGGGCTCGTTGGTGTTGCCGGTGAAGCCCTGCTTCGCGTCGCTGATGTTATCTCCGGTGAGGATCACATCTTTCTTCACCAGCAGCATGCCGCGGCCATCGGGTTCCTTGTACAACTCGTCGCCATAGGGCACGGGCGCCCCCGGCGAATAAGCATGCTCCTCATCCACCATGCGCACTTCCAGTATCGCGGTGCGCCCGATCAATTCGGTCACCATCGCCGGATCCTGCACGCCGGGCAACTGGATCACGATACGATCCGCACCCTGCTGCTGGATGATGGGCTCCGCCAGGCCTGTGCCGCCGGCCAGCGCGTTGTTGATGCGTTTGCGCAGGGTTACGAGGTTTTGCTGCAATGCCGCGTCCTGGATGACCTTCTGCTCTTCCAGCTTGAGCGTGGCCAGCAGCAGGTATTCGCCGCCTTCCTCCTTGCTGTTCAGCACCAGACTGCCCAAATGCTGCTTGATTTCCGCCTCGCCCTTGCTGCGCGATTCCGCGTCGCGGAATCTTACGGTGACCACCTGACCTTCGCGGCTGATGCCGGCATAAGGCACATCCTTCTCATGGAAGTCTTTGCGCATGTCGCTGGCATTGGCTTCCATCGCCTTGTTCAGGGCGCTCGGCATATCAACCTGGATCAGGATATGGATGCCCCCGCGCAGGTCGAGGCCCAGATACATGGGCAGCGCCCAGATGCTGGCCATCCACTCCGGTGAGCGCGGCAGCAGGTTGAGCGCCGCGCTGTAATTGTCGCCCAGAGCCTTTTCCAGAACATCCTTGGCCTTCATCTGGCTGTCGGTGTCGGTGGAGGCAAAGCGCACCTTGATGCTATTTTCGTCCAGCGTCACCTTTTCGGCGTTCAGGTTGGCGGCTTTCAGCGCCTCTTCCACCCGCTGCTTCAGGGCGTCATCCACCTTGATGCTGGAATTCCTCGGCTGCACCTGCACCGCCGAAGCTTCGCCGTAATAATTGGGCAGGGTATAGATCAGCCCGGCCACCAGCATGAACAGGATCAGCAGGTATTTCCACAGCGGGTATTGGTTCATCGAGATGTTCCTAGTTCGCAGACTTAATGGTTCCCTTGGGCAGCACGCTCTGCACGGCAGAACGCTGTATCTGCACCACTATATTTTCGGCAACCGCGATGCTCAGGTAATTGTCGCCCACCTTTTCCACGCTACCCAGCATGCCGCCGACGGTGACCACCTCATCGCCCTTTTGCAGGGAATCCACCATAGACTTTTGCTGCTTGGAGCGTTTCTGCTGCGACCACATCATGAAGACAAACGCGACCACCAGGAACAGGGTCAGCATCAACATGGACCCGCCATCCTGGGCGGGAGCGGCGGCGCCGCCATCCGCATAGGCATTGCTGATAAGGCTCAAGGACATTTCAAGGCTCCAGATAATTCAAGTGATAAATCAAAAGCGCGCATTCTATCATCATATATGTGCGCACAACACATATGTCACGAGCATATGCGCTTTACGCAAGCAGCCGACCAGCCGCTCGATTACGCCCGATTTTCGCTGGCCCTCGCCAGGCGGAACGCAGCGACGAATTCCGCAAACCGTCCCGCCGCTATCGCCGCGCGGATGTCCTGCATCAGCTCCTGGTAATAATGCAGGTTGTGGATGGTATTGAGGCGCGCGCCGAGGATTTCGCCCAGCCGGTGCAGGTGGTGCAGGTAGGCCCGGGTGAAATGCTTGCAGGTGTAGCAGGTGCACTGCGGGTCCAGCGGGCCGGTATCCATGCGATATTGCGCATTCTTGATGCGCACATCGCCGAAGCGGGTGAACAGGTGCCCGTTGCGCGCATTGCGCGTGGGCATTACGCAGTCGAACATATCTATGCCCTGCGCCACCGCCGCCACGATGTCTTCCGGCGTGCCCACGCCCATTAAATAGTGCGGCTTATCGGCGGGCAGTTGCGGCGCGGTGTGCGTCAGGATGCGCAGCATGTCTTCCTTCGGCTCGCCCACCGAGAGGCCACCGATGGCATAGCCATCAAAGCCGATATTAACCAAGCCCGCCAGCGATTCATCGCGCAAATGTTCGTGCATACCGCCTTGCACAATGCCGAACAGCGCATTGGGGTTGCCCTCGTGCGCCTTCTTGCTGCGCTCCGCCCAGCCCATTGATAGCCGCATGGAAACCCCGGCCACCTGCTCGTCCGCCGGGTAAGGCGTGCATTCGTCAAAAATCATCACGATGTCGGAATTCAGCACCCGCTGGATGCGCATGGATTCTTCCGGCGAAAGAAAACACTTGTCGCCATTCACCGGCGAACGGAACTCCACCCCCCCGCCCGTGATCTTGCGCAACTCGCCCAAGCTGAACACCTGAAACCCGCCGGAATCGGTGAGTATCGGGCCATCCCAAGCCATGAAGCGATGCAAGCCGCCATGCGCCGCTATCACCTCAAGGCCGGGGCGCAACCACAGATGAAAAGTATTGCCCAGCACAATATGCGCGCCGATGTCTTTCAACTCCTGCGGCGACATCGCCTTCACCGTGCCATACGTGCCCACCGGCATGAAGGCTGGGGTTTCGACGTTGCCGTGGGTTAATTCAATCGTGCCGCGACGGGCGAGGCCGTCGGTTTTGTGTAAGGTAAATTTCATTCTGGGGAATTTTGTTAGCAAGCAACTTGGCTGATTAATTCGAAAATTCGAATCCAAGAAGGGATTTTACCCTACTGATCCGCCCAACCCTAAACGAATGTCTGAATGTCCCACTCAGCTTCGCGGAAGCGGACATATCACCAAGGCAACAGCGGATGTAGGATGTGCCGACGCAGGAGGCGCATCGATCGAGGTCAAGCACTACGTGACCGATGCACGCTTACGCGCATAAAACCCTAGGCGATTTGCAATGCGAATTAACATCTAGGTTTTATTGAGTTGCTCAAGCAAGGACAGAACCATGGATAAATTTAACTCGGTACGCTGAATATAGTATTGAGTACCTAATTCACGAAACACCTTTAAAGCATCCTGATATGCATCTCTGGCTCGCTCCAACTGCTCGACATCTGAATTTAAGTTACCTAAACACATCAAAGCATTACCCATGTTACTTTGGGTCTGAGCCCATTCCACAGGAGAACGTTCTAAAGTCCGTTCTTTATGCGCCTCCTCAAAAGCCGCAATCGCTCGTTGGAGGCTAACCGGATCAGATTCATACTCACCCAATGCCCGTAACGCACCACCCATATTATTCTGAGTCAGAGCCCACTCTGATGGCACGCGCTCACGTGTCCATTCTTTCAGAGCCTCCTCAAAAACCGACACCGCCCTTTTCAGCATATTGACATCAGACTCTAGTACACCAAGGCTTTTCAAAGCATTACCCAAACTACACTGAGTCATTGCCCAAGCTAATGGATCACGCTCGCGCGCTCGTTCTTTTAGCGTTTCTTCAAAAACAACAACCGCCTCCTGCAATTCCTCTGGATCGGACTCGCGCTGTCCTAGAGTCGCCAAAGAAGCACCACGATTATGCTGGATCGCTGCCCATTGCATTGGCATACGCTCCCTTGTGTATATCTCCAGCGCCTTCTCGTATGCCGCAACTGACTCTCGCAGCTTCTCCGCACCTGATTCTCGTTTACCTAATAACGACAGCACAACACCTAGATTATTTTGCCCATCCGCCCAGTCTTCTGCAAACGATTCCTTAGGCACCAACATCAAGTAACGCTTAAGTGCCTGTATCGACTCCTCAAGCAAAACAGAATCAAGTGAATGTCGTCCTGCCTGATACGCACTTTCAGCGCGCATGCCCCATATTTCAGGATCATTGCTTGCCTCCATTTTTCTCAGCAAACCCAGCGCATCTAAATGCTTATTCGCTAGCCGCAACTCTCGAACATCCCCAAGCATTTTTTCCTGAAAATCTTCCTGTTCTAGATGGCGCTCCAGCCCACCTAGTCTTTTTTGGTAACGCGCCACCTCCCCCGAAATTTCTTTGTTGTCAGTAGAGGCTATACGAGAGGCGTGTTCCTGCAAGGATGCAACTGGCCGCCTCATCCAATCCGGCGTTCCCAATGCCAATCCCTTCATCAGTTCCGCAAAAAAAGCATCGGCATCTTGGTCAGGAACAAGGAACTTATTCTTGCCACACCCAAGCAACTCCTTGGCTTTCACAGACAACTCATCCGGATTAGTGTCGCGCTGCACCCAATAAATCACTTTATCAGGCAAACGCTTCGCGGACTCGATCAGCATGGACATGACCCCTTCTTCGCCCCCTGCATAACCAATCACAATCAAGAGACTGCTGTCGTGAAGCAGGGAGTACATCGCCCCCTTAAAAGGTAGCTCTTGGTCTGTATCCCTGATAGCTGTCGCACTATTAAGAGGCCGATATGTATGCATGGAGCCATGTAGATGCACGACTTGCGGAGTGCTTGGTTTGCCGCTTACTCGCGTGAGCGATTCCACCCCATCAGCCACCACCGGCAAAATTCCTGTGCGAATAATTCCCTCCAGCACCAGCTGATCGAAGTTGGTAGTCAGCACCGTATGAACATAACGCTTGTTCACCAACTCCCCAAGACAAAGATGCGCCCAATTGATTTTGCCGCTGCAACTATTGATTGCCTCCAGAATAATGCGTTGCTGGTCCGTTGGGTCTTGGTAATGATGTTCAAACAGGTAACCATATAGCCCATGCTCTGGGAACTGTCGGTTAGTCTTAAGCCACGCTAGCGCTTCATCTGGACTCGCTTTCTCAACCTCCCCGTTTGAATAACTTTTTGCCAACTCCAAAAGACACTTAGACACGATCTCGCTTCCAAGTGGAACCCCGGCCGATTTTGAGCAGCCAGCACCAACCAGGAAAACGGCCTTGCCGCACGGATATGCGACGTCCCCTTTGGCGCGCTGTAACGCCTGAACCAAATCGCCTATCTGCTTAATTTCCATATTTGCCGCGCCACGTCATCGAGAGAAGATCAGAACCCCCTACTTCTGCGCCTTAACAATACTCATCGCCGTCGCCACCAGCCCGCCCATATCCGCGAGGTTGCCGGGCAGGATGAGGGTGTTGCCTTCCTTGGCGACATGCGAGAACGCTTCGACGTACTTCTCCGCGACCTTGAGGTTGACGGCGTTCATGCCGCCGGGCGATTCGATGGCTTGCGCCACGATGCGGATAGCTTGCGCGTTGCCGTCGGCCACGGTCTTTATCGCCTCGGCTTCACCTTGGGCGCGGTTGATGAAGGCTTGTTTTTCGCCTTCTGATTTGGCGATGGCGGCTTGACGCGCGCCGTTGGCGAGGTTGATTTGTTCCTGCTGTTTGCCTTCGGAGGTGGCGATCACGGCGCGCTTTTCGCGCTCGGCGGTGATCTGCGCCTGCATGGCATGGAGGATTTCTTTGGGCGGGGTGAGGTCTTTGATTTCATAGCGCAGCACTTTGACGCCCCAGCTCAATGCGGCTTCGTCCAGCGCGGCGACGACGGCGCGGTTGATGTCGTCGCGCTCTTCGAAGGTTTTGTCCAGTTCCATTTTGCCGATGACCGAGCGCAAGGTGGTTTGCGCAAGCTGGGTGATGGCGAAGATGAAGTCGCTGGTGCCATACGAAGCGAGCTTGGGGTCGGTCACTTGAAAGTACAGGATGCCGTCCACTTGCAATTGGGTGTTGTCCTTGGTGATGCAAATCTGGCTGGGGACGTCCCTGGGGATTTCCTTGAGCAGGTGCCGGTAAGCCACGCGATCCAGGATGGGGATGATGATGTTCAGCCCCGGCGTGAGGGTGGCATGGTAGCGCCCGAGGCGCTCGACCACCCATGCGTTCTGCTGCGGCACCACCTTGAGCGACCTGATGACGAACACCACGGCTGCAATCAGCCCAAACAGCAAGACCAAATCCATTACCCTGATTCCTGCATCCAATAGCATGTTTTCTCCTTGTTATTCCGATTGAAGAGGCTGTTCCGGCTGGTATCTATTTCGGCTTGTGCTGCGTCAGGATCAGCTTCGAGCCTTGTATGGCCTTGATGTAGAGCATGGCGTCGCGCGCAGTGTTGCCGGATTCCGGCTCGGCATCCCACTCGGCGCCGCGGTAATGCACGCGCGCGCTGCCGTCTTCATTCCACGACAGCACCTTGACCTGCTGGCCTATGTCCAGGCCGATGTCCGGCGCGGAACGGTTCGTTTTCTTGAAATAGCGCAAACCCAGGGTGCCGATGACCGCAAACCCGCCCGAGACGGCAAATTGCACTTGCAACCCCAGGCCCACTTGCGAGGCCACGCCGCCCAGGGCCATGGCGATGGATAGCGCGAGGAAATAAAACGTGCCGGTGGACATTTCCACCACCAGGAAAATAAAAGCGAGCACGAACCAGTAAACGTAAGCTTCCATTCATCACCCTCCGTAATGCACCTTAACGAGCCGCCATGCTACCAGATTAGTTTTACAAGAATACTATTCCCGCCGCATCTTCACTGGCGCTCAATCAGCATCGCATCGCCATAGCTGAAAAAGCGGTATTCCTTTTCCACCGCGTGGCGATATGCAGCGAGCATTTCCTGCATGCCGCCGAAGGCGCACACCAGCATCAGCAGGGTGGAACGCGGCAGGTGAAAGTTGGTGAGCAGCACATCCGCCACCTTGAAGCGGTAGCCGGGGAAGATGAAGATGTTGGTTTCGCCGCTGCCCGCCGCCAGTTCGCCGCCCATGGCAGCGCTTTCCAGGGCGCGCAGGCTGGTGGTGCCCACGGCGATGACGCGCCCGCCGCGCGCCTTGGCCTCGCGGATCGCGTCTATCGTTTCTGCGGGCACGGCATAGCGTTCGCTGTGCATGGCGTGTTCGCTGATGAGTTCGGTGCGCACCGGCTTAAAGGTGCCCGCGCCCACGTGCAGGGTGACATGCGCAATCCCGGCCCCGCGCGCGCGCAAGGCGGCAAGCATGGCCTCGTCGAAATGCAGCCCCGCCGTGGGCGCGGCCACCGCGCCCGGCTGGCGCGCGAACACGGTCTGGTAGCGCTCTTCGTCCACAGCCGTCGCCGCATGGACGATGTAGGGCGGCAGCGGTAATTGGCCGTGGCGCTCCAGCAATTCCATCACATCCTCCGTGCTATCGAAGCGCAGGCGGTAAAACTCTCCTTCCCGCCCCAGCACCGTGATCGGCACGGCATTCGCCAGCACGATGCGGCCGCCCTCCCGGGGGGATTTGCTGGCGCGCACCTGGGCCAGCACATGGTGATCGTCAAGAATGCGCTCGACCAGCACCTCGACCCTGCCGCCGCTTTCCTTTTCGCCGAATAGCCGGGCCTTGAGCACGCGGGTGTCATTCAGCACCAGCACGTCGTGCTCGCGCACCAAGCCGGGAAGCCCGGAAAAATGGAGGTCGGCCAGGGTGCTGCCGCGCACATGCAGCAGGCGGCTTTCGCCGCGCCGCTCGGGCGGGTGCTGCGCGATCAGGCGCTCCGGCAGGGCAAAATCGAATTCATCGGTGCGCATCGGTCGTGTCAAGCGTATGGATATTGGATGCGCTATTGTAACCGCCGCGCAACTTTCCCACCGGCACTCTGGTTTATAATCACGCTTTGCCATCGGCTGTAACTCATGAATATCGCTTCATACCTTTCCGCTGCGCTTTTTTCC
>JBGPSQ010000073.1:0-12391 GCA_041490205.1 Gallionellaceae bacterium | reverse complement strand
ATTTGCGCGCTATACAGGTGCCGCTTGTAATTGCACAGTTGTGGAAAAGTGGCGGCACCGCCGCACGTATAGGGTGCCGCATTGAACGGGCCCACCGTGCCATACGTGCCCAAATTATAGGTTTTACTGTCGGTGTAGCCGGGCGAGGGATCTATGTTGCGCGCCAGCAAGCTCACCTTGACGGACATCACGTTTTGCCAGTCGGCCACATCGGTGGCACCCTCCGTGGCAACGAAAGTGTCGGGCGCACCATTGCCGGTGTTGTCAATGCCATAATCAAACTGCAAGTTTTCTATTCCTTCCGCCAGCGGAATGGGGGGAGCAGGCGAGCCGTTGATACCGCCGCTTTGAACCATTTTCAGCGTGGGGATGCTGTCCTTGCCGCAAACATCGCAAGAACTGATGTAATAGACATCCACGACATAGGGGCTCAGGAGCGCCAGCGTGGCGCAATCCTTTTGCCTCAGGGTGAAATTCCCCCATGTCGCACCGGTTCCGTACACAAAAAACCGGTTATTGTCGTTATTGCACCCGGATGCCTGTATGTAAGTAACCGCCGAAGCGGCGGGTAAAGCGGCGGCTGTGGTCGGAATCAAGCTGGTCGACGCGCGCCGCACGACCAGGACTGCCGTGTTGGGCATGTAATTGCTCATGGCCGGAACGCAGGTTGTGCCTGCCAGAGGGTTGGCTGCCCCCCCAAGGTAGCCGTAAACGGCAACCGGGACGGACAGGGGAGTATTGTCCCACCCGGAGTTTGCCGCGCCGTAGGCCATCTGGCACGGATCGGCCGGCAGGGTATAAGTCACACCTGATGCCGGGGAATACAGGCCGTAAAATCCCGCATGTTCAATATCATCATGCAGTAATTGCATGGCATAACGCCCATTCTCGATTTGCCGGGCGGATTTTTCCAGTTCTTCACGGGCACCGTTCTGATTCGCCAGGAGAATAGCGAACCCCAGCAGCAGAACCATGCCGATAGTGATGGAGATCATCAGTTCAATCAGCGAAAAACCTTTCGGCCTGCCGACGGCGACGGATGTGCTGGTTACGCTGGCTGTTTTCCCGGTTTTCATTTCAGGCTGGCAATGCGCAATGACATACTGATGACTCGCCGCATGTTTTCGGCGCTGTACTGGTTTTGGCCGCACAGCAAGGCGCCGTTCGCGGATGTGGGTGCCAAGCCCTGCCAGGCTATGGAAATGGTATAAAGACCGCTGCCGGGTATCGCAGCGAGGGTGACCGGATCAACCATTTGTTTAGTTGCGTCGTAGCTGATGCAGCCGCGTGCGCCTATCATGACGCCGACTTTATTCCCGGCCATGACTTCGGCTGCACCCAGCAGAGTGTTGTGCCAGGCATTCAGGTCGGCCACTACGGTAGAGGCAGCGATGGCCGCCGTTGCGGCCGGCATGGATGGATAAACGGCCAGGATAGCTGAGGTTGAGCATTGCGTTGCGGGCACGGTTGGCGCCGCCAATGTGGAGTTAGTGCCCAAAAACGGTGTGCTGGTGAGGAGATTGGGAGTAAAAGGGTAGCAAGTTGCCGCCTTGCGGTTGGCGTTTATCCGTCCGGCCATGTCCTGCAGCAGGATCAGCGCCTGGGCGCGCTGATACGATTCCATTTCGGCCCGCTGGCTCTGCACCATCAGACCAGCCAGGCCGAGCAGGCCGACAACCATGATAAGGAGGGAAATCATCACCTCTATCAAGCTGAAGCCGCATTGCCTGTAAAACATGGAAGTGCGCGTTTTCACGTGCATGTCCCTTTTATGCTCCTGGGGCGGCCCGACGGATCCACCCCAATGCAGCGCAAGGCAAACCCGGCGGAAGTGCTGGCATCAGTGGTTGTAATCATGATGGACTGAGTTGCGACGCCGGGTAAAAGGCGCCCGGTTCCGGCATAGGTTATTGCCTGGCACGCACCCGGGGTGGCCCCGGAGTAACAGGTAATCGCCAACCCGTTGCCCAGCGCGGATTGGCGATTCAGGATTGTGCCGCCTACCGCCACCGTCCAGCCGTTCAGCCAATTGCCGCCGTTCGGGGTGATGTCCACGTTCGCATTGCGCATGATCGCTTCGCTACGCGCCCGTGCCAGCGCGGACATGGTATCGAACGAGGCATTCTTGACGCGCTGCCCTATCATGAGTGACCTGTAGGAAGGCAAGGCCACAGCAGCAAGAATGGATAGCACGACAACGGCGATCATCATTTCAACCAGAGTGAAGCCACGTTGACTGTGACGCTCGACGGTAGACCGATTGACCCGCGCCAATCCGAAACAATGATTACCGATTTTCAGTACTGCACAAGACGTATCGTTTGACATTTCCATCTCCCCGAAATAACCAATCCGCAACAAACAACCGGCTGTATCAGGCGCACCCCACCCACATGCCTCAGGTAGCGCCTTGGCGCTCCGCACGCGGTCAGGAATGGCTTGGGAGGGTGAGAGTGATCATGTCACGGATGAGCTGTACATGCTCCATCCGCGATGCTTTGATCTGGTAATCCCGCCGTCATAGAGCCATGCCCCTTAGACCGGTGACTTTGCGTCCCCACCTTTCGATAGGTTTGCCTTTTTCAAAATCGCGCTTCAGCCGCTGAAACAGTAAACTATTGCAGTTGGATGATGAAGGATGAGATTGCAGCAGGGAATCAGGGGAGGTTTGAATCTGGGCTAGGACAACCCATTAGTGTATGCCCCGGGCAGGCCCGATGCGGATAAGGCAATATAATATGCGCCACACCGGAGAAGAGGGCAGAATAACCACAAATCGGGATATGTGTTTACGCGCCCTTCCGCCCTACCTGTCAGCCGAACAGCCTTTTCAGGGTTGAACTCAGCCAGCCCGCGTTTTCGTTGTCATTGCCGCTGCCCGTGATTTTTTTGACCGATTCCACGTAATCGCGGTCATCGCCCTTGATGTGGCTGGAGAGCCAGACCTTCAACATGGAGAGCAACTCGGGAATGATGTTCTCTCCCCTCTCAGCGCGCTCACGAAAAGTGGCGATCCTTTTCATGAAAATCTCATGCACCCTTTGGTGCGCCTTGAGGAAAGGATAACCCGCCTTTTGCTGGAGTTCTTCCTCGAACTGGAAATGGGTGACGGTGTAATCGAGCAACCCTTCGAGCACTTCCCGCACCTCGTCCGAATTGCCGGTTTCGCTGGCATGATGCAGTTCATTGATGTAGCCGATGATGCGCTTGTGCTGGTCGTCTATAACCTGGATACCCGTCTCCAGATCCTCGGTCCATTGCATGTATGCCATAATCTCCCCTCCTTGAAGATACTGACTGCGAATTGCCCCACTTATAATGCTGGAATTGTAATTTGCCCATTATTAGCCGTCAATTGATTCCGGTGCCTGCCCGTGCGCCGCTACGGGACTTTATCCGATGAAACGAATCCCAGCCCCCCTGCGGCCCCCGCGCTTGCGCCGCTATCTTATCACTGGTTATACCCTGCTCATCATCTATGCAAGCCTTACGCCATTCACCGGCTGGCGGGAGCAAGGATTGACGTTTGCCGCCGTGCTGACCGCACCTCTGTGGCAAACCTACTCGCCGTTTGATGCGGTTGCCAATCTGCTGGCATATATCCCGCTCGGACTGTTGCTAAGCCTTTCATTGCGTGCGCATTTCGGCGCAATCAGGGGCGTGCTGCTGGCCACGCTCGGAGGCATGCTGCTGTCGGCGGCGATGGAATATGCACAAATGTACTTACCGGTGCGCACCAGTTCCAACCTGGACTTGCTGACCAACAGCTGCGGAACGCTGGCGGGCGCACTGCTGGCGATAAAAATCGCCCCCAGCACATGGTTTGCCAGGCTGGCCCAAGGACGGCAGAACCTGGTCCGCGACGGCGACGAAGTGGATTTCGGCTTGGCGCTGTTCATACTCTGGATGTTCGCCCAAATCAATCCCTTGCTGCCGATGCTCGGCAACATCTTCATCGGCGAATCGGCAAAATATCCGTTCCAGCCCATGCCCGCCGAACCGTTTAACTGGCCGGCAAGCATGGCGGTAGCGCTCAACCTGCTGATGATGGGCTGCCTGCTGATCACCCTGATGACCCGGCGGCGCCATGCAATGATCGCGCTGATGCTCGTGTTATGCGCGGTGGCCGCGGGCAAATTCATCTCCGCCGCCCTGCTGCTGAAATCATGGGCACTTTTGCTGTGGCTGAACAGCGAAGCCATGCTGGGCATGATTGCCGGGCTGATCATGCTGGCCGCAGCCGCTAGGCTGCCCAAGCGCCTGGTATCCTGGTGCGCGGCACTTGCCGCCCTCTCTTATCTCGGACTGGCTTATGGGCCGCTCGATAGCGGCGCGCCGGCAAGCGTCGTGCGGCTGTATCACTGGAAAGAGGGGCACCTGCTGACATACAACGGCATGTCGCATGCCATTCTGCTGCTGTTCCCGCTATTAATGCTGGGCTACCTGTGGCACGCGCGAAAGTGATAAGCCGCCGCTGTATAATTCCGCTCATCATGGCCAAACACGCAAATCACGGAGCACCAGAATAAGGAACCCTGGCATCATGAGCTTTTTCGACAAACATTTATTTTTCTGCACCAACCAGCGCGCACCCGGCGAAGGGTGCTGCAGCAACTTCGGCGCACAGAAGATGCGCGATTACGTCAAAAACAAGGTCAAGGCGCTTGGGCTTTCCACCGAGGCCAACCGCATCCGCATCAACACGGCCGGATGCCTGGGCCGCTGCGACGACGGCCCGGTGCTGGTGGTTTACCCCGAAGGGGTGTGGTACACCTATATTGACGAGAGCGACCTCGACGAAATCATCCTTGAGCACCTGCAGCACGGCCGCATCGTGGAACGGCTGAAAATCTGATGCCCGCTGCGCTAAAATTTATTGTCGCAGGCAAGGCCGGGAACCTTGAAGGCGTGGCTCACCTGCCCGATGAAACGCCACGTGCCATCGCCGTGGTGGCGCACCCCTTGCCCACCATGGGTGGAACCATGGAAAACAAGGTGGTGACGACCCTGACAAAGACTTTTGTGGAATTGGGTTTTGCCGCGCTGCGCTTCAATTTTCGCGGCACCGGCAACAGCGCCGGGGAATTCGACGAGGGCAACGGCGAGGTCGAGGATGTGCGGGCGGTGGTGCATCATGCCAGGCGGGAATACGGCGACCTGCCGCTGGTGCTGGCCGGATTTTCCTTCGGCGGATATGTCCAGGCGCGCGCCGCACAACACCTGCATCCGAAGCGGCTGGTGCTGATCGCACCCGCAGTGGGAAGATTCGCCATGCCCCATGTGCCGCAGGATACGCTGCTGATCCACGGCGAACAGGACGAGGTCATTCCGCTGGAAGAAACTCTGCTCTGGGCGCGTGTCCAACACTTGCCCATCGTCGTACTGCCGGAGACGGAACATTTCTTCCATGGCCGCCTGCACCTGATCAAGCAACTGGTGCTCAAGGAATTCAACGGAAAACCCCTATGACCGCCGTCCTTTCCGTGCACAACCTGCGCAAATCCTATGCCGGGCAGGCAGTGGTGGATGGCGTCAGCATCACGCTCAACAAGGGCGAATGCTACGGCATGCTCGGGCCCAATGGCGCGGGCAAGACCACCACGCTGCGCCTGATGCTCGGGCTGATCGAGCCGGACGGCGGCGAGATCAGCCTGCTCGGCCACGCCGTCCCGCGCCATGCGCGCGAGGCGCGTCTGCGCGTGGGCGTGGTGCCACAAGCGGACAACCTCGACCCGGATTTCACCGTGGCGGAAAACCTGCTGGTATATGGCCGTTATTTCGGCATGAAGGAAAGCGAAATTGAGGCAAACATTCCCGCACTGCTGGAATTCGCCAACCTAGCGCACAAGCGCGACGCAAAAATCCCCACTCTCTCCGGCGGCATGAAACGCCGCCTCACCCTGGCGCGCGCGCTAGTGAACAACCCGGATATCATCTTCCTCGACGAGCCGACCACCGGGCTGGACCCGCAAGCGCGCCACCTGATCTGGCAGCGCCTGCGCGAGCTCACCATGCAGGGCAAGACCTTGCTGCTCACCACGCACTTCATGGACGAGGCCGAGCGCCTGTGCAACCGCCTGGCCATACTCGACCATGGCCGCATGGTGGCGGAAGATTCCCCGCGCAACATGATCGCGAAGCACATCGAGCCACAGGTAGTTGAAGTCTATGGCGAGCGGGTGCAATCCTGGGCGCAGGAATACGCGGCGCGTTATGCCGATCGCTTCGAGGTGAGCGGCGAAACCGCGTTCTGTTATGTGCGGGATGCGCAGGCGCTTGTAGTGCATTTGCAAGCGCAAAACGACTTGCGCTATTTGCACCGTCCGGCGAACCTGGAGGATGTGTTCCTGAAACTGACCGGCAGGGAGATGCGCGAATGAACCTGTTATTCCGCACGATCTACGTTGCCATCCTGTCCCTTTTCCGCGAACGCCTGCCGTTCGGAAAACTGCACAGCCGCCTCACCCTGCGCGTGCTGCCCAACGACCTCGACCTTAATTTCCACATGAACAATGGGCGCTACCTGACCCTGTGCGACCTCAGCCGCATTGACATGTTCATCCGCACCGGCCTGATGAGAACCATGATCAAGCGCAAATGGATGCCCGTCGTCGCCATGCACACCATGGACTACAAGAAGCCGCTGGGGCTGTTCCGGCGCTTCGACCTCCTGTTCGAATTGACCCACTGGGATGAAAAATATTTCTTCATGAACCACACCTTCATGGTTGCGGATCGCGTGGTCGCCGAAGGTACCTCGAAAGGATGCCTGTATGCGCGCGACAAGGGCGTGGTCAGCCCGGCAGAGGTGATCGCCGCCGTGGCTCAGGACAACTCTGAGCGGGGTAAATCGTAATGAGCGCGCACCACTACGCCTTCCCTCGCCTGAGCACCAGGTTCTTCCCGATCTGGCGGCGCCATTTGCTTGTCTGGAAGAAAATCGCGGCCACCTCCATCATCGGCCACATCGCCGACCCCATGATCTACCTGCTGGGCCTTGGCTACGGCCTGGGCAGCCTGCTGCCGGAGATGGGCGGCACCTCCTCCTACCTGGTGTTCCTCGCGGCCGGCACGGTGTGCTATAGCACGATGAACAGCGCCAGCTTCGAGGCGCTGTATTCCGGCTTCGCGCGCATGCACGACCAGCGTACCTGGGAAGCCATCATGAACACGCCAGTCACGCTGGACGACATCGTATGCGCCGAAATCCTGTGGGCGGCCAGCAAGGCCATGCTGTCCGGCGTGGCCGTGCTGGCGGTCATTTATTTCCTGGGGCTTTCCCATTCCTGGCTTACGCTGTGGCTGATCCCGCTTTCACTGCTGGTCGGGCTGTGCTTCGCCTCGCTGGGCCTGATCATGACGGCGCTTGCACCAGCCTATGATTTTTTCATGTATTACTTTACGCTGGTCATCACCCCCATGATGCTGCTGTCGGGCGTGTTTTTCCCCGCCACGCAACTGCCACCCTTGTGGCAGGGCGTCTCGGCCATCTTGCCGCTGACGCATGCGGTGGAAATCGCGCGCCCCCTGATGGCGGGTGCCGTTCCGCCGGACTTGCTGCTGCACATCGCGGCGCTATTGGGCTATACGCTGGCAGGGTTTTATGTTTCGCTGGTATTGTTCAGGCGACGGCTATCGAAATAACCATACACATCCCTGTCATCTACCCACAGTAGGATGAGAGGGAATCGTAATTAAGGAGCGTCACCATGTTTTTTTGGCTTAAGGCTTTTCACATCATCTTCGTCATCAGTTGGTTCGCGGGCCTGTTTTACCTGCCGCGCATTTTCGTGAACATGGCCATGGCCAAGGAAGATGCGGAACGTGACCGCCTGTTGCTGATGGCGCAGAAACTTTTCCGCTTCATGTCGCCGCTCGCCGTGCTGGCGCTGGGCTTCGGAA
This sequence comes from Gallionellaceae bacterium, assembly GCA_041490205.1. Taxonomy (GTDB): domain Bacteria; phylum Pseudomonadota; class Gammaproteobacteria; order Burkholderiales; family Gallionellaceae; genus DATDDB01. The sequence continues at coordinate 4,489 of JBGPSQ010000073.1, read as the reverse complement.
TTTGGATGTGGCTGCGCTTCGGCTTCACTGGCATGTGGCTGATGATCAAGCTTTCGCTGGTGCTGCTGCTGGTCGCCTATCACTTGTATTGCGCCAGGCTGCTCAAGTTATTCCGGCTGGGCCTCAACAAGCGCGGCCATGTGTGGTTCCGCTGGTTCAATGAAATCCCGATTCTGCTCATGGTGGCCATCGTGATCCTGGTCGTGATCAAGCCGTTCTCCTGATATGCCGGATTTTTTCGCACCCTGCCCGCGCGGCCTGGAACAACTGCTGGCCGATGAACTCACCGCCTTCGGCGCCGCCAACGTACGCGCCGCCGACGGCGGCGTAGGCTTTTCCGGCGATTGGCCGCTGTGCTACCGTGCCAACCTGCACAGCCGCCTCGCCTCGCGCATCCTGTGGCAAGTGGCAGTAAAGGATTACCGCCACGAACAGGACATCTACGACACCGCGTATAAGCTGCCCTGGGGAGATTGGTTCGACGTTTCCCGCACCATCCGCGTCAAGGTCACGGCCATCAAAAGCCCGCTGAAGAGCCTGGATTTCACCACGCTGAAAATCAAGGACGCGGTGTGCGACAAATTCCGCCAACTGTGCGGTGAGCGCCCTAGCGTGGACACGCACACCCCGGACATCCGTATCCACGCCTTCCTCGAATACAACCACATGACGCTTTATGTGGATACCTCCGGCGATGCCCTATTCAAGCGCGGCGTGCGCCAGCACACCAACATCGCCCCCATCCGCGAAAACCTCGCGGCGGGCATCCTCAAGCTCGCGGGATGGCAACCGGGCACCCCGCTGCTCGACCCCATGTGCGGCAGCGGCACCTTCCTGATCGAGGCCGCGCAAATGTCACTCAACATCGCGCCCGGCATAGGCCGCCACTTCGCCTTCGAAAAACTGAAAAATTTCGATGCCGCGCAATGGGAAAAACTGCGCGCAGCAGCCCTGGCCGCGCAAAAGCCAGTGACCGAACTGCCCATCTTCGGCAGCGACCTGTACGGCGACGAACTCAAGGCCGCCCATTACAACCTGGAAGAAGCGGGCATTCGCCCCGCGGTGGACCTGAACCAGGCCAACGTGCTGGAAATCTCTCCCCCCGCCGACCACGGCATACTGGTGGCGAACCTGCCCTACGGCGAGCGCATGGGCGAACGCGCCGAACTGGAAACGCTCTACCCCCAACTGGGAGATTTGCTGAAGAAAAAATTCAGCGGCTGGAACGCCTACCTCCTCACCTCCGACTTGCAGATGCCCAAGTTCATCCGCCTCTCCGTCTCGCGGCGCACACCACTGTTCAATGGGGCGCTGGAATGCCGCTTGTTCGAGTACAAAATCGTGGCCGGTAGTAACCGACCGAAGTAACGGACGTAGGGCGGGCTCCGCCCGCCGTGAAGAATTTGTCGGGCGAAGCCCGACCTACCAGACTTTCCACTCGATGTAGCATCGTGGGACGCGGTGAATAAAATGAAGCGCATCGGTCGAATATGCGAACGATGCGCTTCGTGCCTCAGCGCATCCTTGTATCTTTCCCTCCGTAGTGGTTAGCTATCACTACACGAAGCGGAGGAAGCTTGGGCGCATCCTGAAGGCCTTGACCTTGTAGCGTAGACAAGCCCTCTGCTTCACCTCTCGCCAGCACGGACACTGAACGGTAGCCAAGGGGCAAACCCTGAATGCACAAGGCAAGTGGGCGAAGTTGGCTAACATTGTAACAGGAGGTCATCATGTTTTATCTCGGCATGGACGTCGCAAAGGCTAAGCTGGATTGTTGTCTGCTGCTCGATGAGGCAGGGAGCAAGCGCAAGACCAAGGTTGTGGCCAACTCCAGCGCGGGCATTGCCGGTCTGCTGGAATGGGCGGCCAAGCAAGGCGTGGCTGTTGGGGAATTGCATGTGGTAATGGAAGCCACGGGCATCTATCACGAACAAGCCGCCCTCAACCTGGCGGATGCCGGGGCAATGGTCTCAATCATCAATCCCGCCCAGATCAAGGATTTCGGGCGCGGGCTGGCCGTGCGCACCAAGACCGATGGCGTAGACAGCTTGGTGCTGGCGCGCTATGGCGCAATGGTTAAGCCCGCTGCCTGGACACCGCCCGCCCCGGAAGCCCGGATGCTGCAAGCCTTGCTGGCACGGCGCGATGCCATTGCCCAAGACCTGCAACGCGAGCGCAACCGGCAGGAGAAGGCCGATGCCACCGATACGCCAGAACTGATACGGCAATCGCTGGCCAACAGCATTGAGTTTCTGGTTAAGCAACTCAAACAACTGCAAACTGACATAGACCAGCATATAGACCGGCATCCGGGGCTCAAGGACGATCTGGCGCTGCTCCAGACCATCCCTGCGGTCGGCCCACGGGTGGGCAGCAATATGCTCTCGGTATTGCACTGCCACGACTTTGGTTCAGCCGAACAACTGGCGGCTTATCTGGGGCTGGTGCCGGTGGAGCGTCAGTCGGGCAGTTCGGTGCTTGGACGCGCCAGGCTATCGAAAGCCGGGCCAGCCAGGATACGCGCGGTGCTGTATATGGCCGCTGTGGTGGCGACGCGCTGCAATCCGCATGTGAAGGCGGTCTATGATCGTTTGCTTGCCCGAGGCAAGTCGAAGATGTCCGCTCTCGGTGCCGCGATGCGCAAGCTGGTGCATTTGTGCTTCGGGGTGCTCAAAACCAGGCAGCCTTATCAGCACAATTATGCAAAAATGGCTTGACGGACAAGACGGTATCTACCGGGCTGCGCTATGATCCCCTGTAGCGGGCACTTAACCGAACTGGCCCGGCTGGTAGCTTCCAGCTGGTGTGCGGAACGGGATCGCCAGGCGGTTCCAGCCGTTGATCGCCACGATGGCGAAGGTGAGGTCGACCAGTTCCTTTTCGCTGAAGGATTGCAGCGCCTCTTCGCGCAAGGCTTCTGGAATGCCGCCGTTCGCGATATCGGTCAGGGCTTCGGCCCAGGCCAGTGCCGCGCGCTCCCTCGCGGAATAGAAGGGCGTTTCGCGCCATGCCTGCAGCGCATAGAGGCGCTGTTCTGTTTCGCCGTTCGCCCTGGCATCCTTGGTGTGCATGTCTACGCAGAACGCGCACCCGTTGATCTGCGAAACGCGGGTCTTCACGAGTTCCAGCAGCCCATGATCGATCCCCGAACGGCGCACGTAAGTTTCCAGGCCCAGCATGGCCTTGAGGCCTTCGGGTGCGATCTGTGCATAGTTGATGGGTTGTTGCATGGCAAACCTCTCCTCAGCAGTGAATGACGGCGGCGACATGCCTCCGTTCACCCTTAAGACGTAGGTCGCAATGGCGTTGTGACAGGCGCACCCAGGATGCTCAAATCGAACGCAGCTCGATCAGGTGGAGCTTGTCCGGATTGCGCACGATATAAATATCCAAGATGCGCACGCCGTCGGTGAGGATGGAAGTGGCGGACTCCAGGCTGCCATCGAGATAGCGAAGTATCCCGGGCATGCCATTGATTTCCGCGATGCGGCATTCCAGGCGGCCCTGGAACAGTTTCGTGAGCCCGCAATAGAATCTGGAAACACCGCGCGCTCCCCGCAATACCTTGGAAATGGTCGGTACCTTGCCGCCGCCGTCCCCGGTGACGGTCACATCCGCGGCCAGCAATTCCATAACTTGCGCGCGGTCCCCGGTGCGCGTCGCCGCGATGAACTTTTCGAGCAGGCGCACGGAGGATTCGCGGCTTACCTCGAAGCGGGGACGGTCCTGGCGCACCCGCACCCCAGCACGGTGGACGATCTGACGGCATGCGTCCTGGCTTTTGCCCAGCATCTGGGCAATTTCCGGATAGCCGAACTCGAACACCTCATGCAACAGAAACACGGCGCGTTCGTCAGGTGCGAGGCGCTCCAACATCATCAGGAAGGCGGTCGAGATGTCCCCGGCGAGTTCCATTGCGCGTTCGGGCGGCGGCGCTTCCTCCATGACCCATGGCTCTGGTATCCATTCACCGATATAGCTCGCGCGTTCTTTTTTGGCAAGGCGCAGCCGGTCGATGCTGAGCCGGGTGACCACCGTCACCAGCCAGGCTTCCGGGCTGCGCAGGTCGGCGACATCTGCGGTGAGCCAGCGGATGTAGGCTTCCTGAAGAATATCCTCGGCATCCGCGCGCGAACCCAGCATGCGGTAGGCAATGCCGATGAGCCTTAAGCGGTATTGGTGGAATATCTCGGGCGATGGGTTCACTTTTTCTCCTGTCGGCATATCGGCGCCAACCCATAGACGCCAGGCAAGCCGAGTTGTGACAAGGTTCGTCTGGCGTACCCTCGACCTGATATGATTTTTGTCCGCTTTGAAGTGCCTCGGGGCAATGTCTCCTTCTGGGTGCGGAATAGCCTCGTGCCCCCAAACAAAAATGCCGCACATCGTGCGGCATTTTCGTCAGAGCCAACCCTCAGGTCATCCTCAACCCAGTGGTGCCAGCCCCAAGATCGCGATCCTTGGTGGCCTTGCCTTCCAGCTTGATCTT
>JBGPSQ010000072.1:0-12397 GCA_041490205.1 Gallionellaceae bacterium | reverse complement strand
GCGAAGCCCCAATCGCGTTTGGCATCTATATTACCGAGCTCCATGACATCCAGTTTGCCGTGCAATATATCCTGAAAGATCCGACGGATTATCTGTTCAACAATCGCATGACGGACGACAGAGAAATCGTGCGCCAGGCAGCGGAGACCTCCATCCGCGAAGTGGTTGGCAAGAACAAACTGGATTTTGTGCTGTACGAAGGACGCGGGCAGGTGGCGGCGGACACCACCAAGTTGATGCAGGAAATTCTCGATCGCTATAAATCCGGCATCCTGGTGAGCCAAGTGAACATGCAACAGGCACAGCCGCCTCAAGAAGTGCAGGCCGCGTTTGACGATGCATTGAAGGCGGGCCAGGACAAGGATCGCCAGAATAATGAAGGACGATCTTATGCCAGTGATATTGTGCCACGCGCCGAGGGTGAGGCTGCGCGGCTGAGGCTGGAAGCAGAGGGATACAAGAAGGCTGTAATTGCCAATGCCGAGGGTGAGGCCAGCCGCTTCAAGCAGATACTGGTGGAATACAACAAGGCACCGCAGGTCACACGCGAACGCATGTACATAGATATGATGCAGCAAATTCTTTCCAACACCACCAAGGTGATGGTTGATCAGAAGAATGGCAACAGCCTGCTGTACTTGCCGCTGGACAAGCTGATCCAGGGCTCCAACCCCGGCTCGGCCCAGTTGCCAGATTTGCAAACGGCAACGAAGCCCGGCGCCGACCAGCAGACGCAACAGCCCAGTGCGGAAAGCCGCACACGCGACACCACATTGGGACGCGAGAGGAGTGCACGCCCATGAAACCAATAACCATCAACATCCTGGTAGCCGCCATCTCCTTGCTGGTTATCGCCAGCCTGAGCCTGTTCGTGGTTGACCAGCGCCGATATGCCATCGTATTCCAACTGGGCGAAATCGTGCGCGTGGAAGACCAGCCGGGAATCAAATGGAAATTGCCGCTGGTGCAAAGCGTACTTTATTTCGACAAGCGCATCCAGACTGTGGATGCCACCGAGCCGGAACGCTACATTACTTCGGAAAAGAAGAACGTGATGGTGGATGCCTTCGTCAAGTGGCGCATCGCCGACGTGAAGCAGTATTACATCAGCGTCAGCGGTGATGAGAACCGTGCTCAGATCCGCCTGATGCAGACAGTGAATTCCGCCATGCGCGAGGAGTTTGGCAAGCACACCATTCACGACGTGGTGTCCGGCGAGCGCGAGAAAATCATGGCCGTGTTGCGCGAAAAAACCAACGCCGATGCGAAGAACATAGGCGTGGAAGTGCTGGATGTACGCCTGAAGCGCGTGGACTATCCATCCGAGATCAGCAGCAAGGTGTATAACAACATGGAGGCCGAGCGCAAGATAGCAGCCAATAAATTGCGTGCGACCGGCTTTGCCGACAAGGAAAAGCTCAGCGCCGATGCCGACAGACAGCGTCAGGTGATACTGGCCGATGCTTACCGCGACGCGCAGCGCATCAAGGGCGAGGGCGACGCCAAGGCGACGGCGATTTATGCAAACGCTTTCAGCCACAACCCGGAATTTTTTGCCTTCTACCGCAGCCTGGAGGCATACAAGCAAAGCTTCAAGAACAAGGGCGACATGTTGGTGATAGACCCGAATTCGGAATTTTTCAAGTACCTCAAGAAAGGTGCTGGCAAGTAACAGCCGGGTTGTTGGGGAATGCTGGAATACTGGTTGGCCGCCTTCGGGTTGATGCTGGTGCTGGAAGGCATGACGCCCTTCCTGTTCCCTGCCTTGTGGCGCGCTACCTTGCGCCGGATGTCGCAGCTTCAGGATGGCCAATTGCGTTTTGTCGGGCTGTCCATGATGCTTGCGGGCGTGCTGATCGTCTTTTGGGTGAAATGATGACGAACTGGTTATTGCCGGAATATATCCAGGATATGTTGCCGGATGAAGCATGGCGCATCGAGCGCATGCGCGCCGCCGTGCTGGAAATGCTGCGCCTGTCCGGCTACCAGCTGGTTGCGCCTCCGCTGCTGGAATACACTGATTCGCTGCTGGTCAACGGCAGCCATGACATGGATTTGCGCACGTTCAAGCTGGTGGACCAATTGAGCGGACGTACCCTTGGTCTGCGCGCCGACATCACGCCCCAGGTAGCTCGCATAGATGCCCATCTGCTCAACAAGCAGGGCGTGGTGCGGCTGTGTTATGCCGGAAGCGTACTGCACGCGCAGCCCTCTGGGCTTATGCGCACGCGCGAACCATTGCAGGTCGGCGCGGAATTGTACGGGCACAGCGGGATCGAGAGCGACCTTGAAGTGCAGCGCCTGATGCTGCAAGCGCTTTCCCAGTTCGGCATCGGGGGCGTGCACCTTGATCTGGGCCATGTTGGCCTGTTCCGCGCGCTGGTCAGGCGCACGCAGATTGACGCGGCCCTGGAATCGGAATTGTTCGGCGCGCTGCAAGGAAAGGATGTTCCCGCGCTGCGTTCGCTGGTCGGCGGCTTGCCACTGCCTGTGCGGGAAGCCTTGCTCGCATTGCCGCAGCTCTATGGCGGTGCGGAAGTCATCGCTCGTGCACGAGGGATGCTGCCGGATTATCCGGAAGTGAAAGCGGCCCTGAATGAACTCGAAAAGGCCGCTGCCACACTGAAGCCGCTGGCACACAGTATCGGCATAGACCTTGCCGAATTGCGCGGCTATCACTATCACAGTGGGATGGTGTTCGCCGCCTACCATGCCGGCAGCCACGATGCCATCGCCCTGGGCGGCCGTTACGACGACGTGGGCAAGAGTTTCGGGCGCGCGCGTCCCGCCACCGGATTCAGCATGGATTTGCGCCAGTTGCATGGTCTGCTGGAAAAGCAGGCGCCGCCCCCGGCCATACTGGCACCCTACAAGGACGATGCCGGGTTGCAGGAAATAATTGCGCAGTTGCGCAGGGAGGGGCAAGCCGTTGTGGTGGACCTGCCCGGCAATGCGGCGCATCGCACGGAACTGGGTTGCGACCGCGAACTGGTGCAGCGCGACGGGAAATGGGTGGTCGCCACCCTGAAATAATGAAAGGTCAGGGCGCGTAACAGCGCCTGCGCCATATGAATTGGCGGGCAGCGGTTTGCCCGCCCTATGTTTGGGAATGCGCATGTCGAAACTGAAAAATGTAGTGGTAATCGGGACCCAGTGGGGCGATGAGGGCAAGGGCAAGGTCGTCGACTGGCTGACTGACCATGCGCAAGGCGTGGTGCGGTTCCAGGGCGGCCACAATGCGGGCCACACGCTGGTCATCGGCGGCGAGAAAACCGTGCTGCACTTGATTCCTTCCGGCATCCTGCGCGAGGAAGTGGTGTGCTACATCGGCAACGGCGTGGTGCTATCGCCGGGCGCGCTGCTCAAGGAAATGGACAGGCTTGCTGCGGCAGGCGTCAATGTGTATGAGCGCCTGCGCGTTTCCGAGGCCTGCCCGCTGATCCTGCCGTATCACGAGGCGCTGGACAAGGCGCGCGAATCGGCCAAAGGCAAGGCCAAGATCGGCACTACCGGGCGCGGCATTGGCCCGGCCTATGAAGACAAGGTGGCGCGCCGCGCTATCCGCCTGCAGGACTTGTTCTTCCGCGAGCGTTTTGCATCCAAGCTGGGCGAAGTGCTGGATTTGCATAATTTCGTGTTGAAAAACTACTTCAACGCCGAGCCGGTGGATTTCCAGCAGACCCTGGATCATTCGCTGGCATTGGCCGAGCGCATCAAGCCCCTTGTGATAGACGTGCCGCGCGCGTTGTACGAAGCGAACAAGGCTGGGCAAAGGCTGCTATTCGAAGGCGCGCAAGGAACCTTGCTCGACATCGATCACGGCACTTATCCGTATGTTACTTCCAGCAATTGCATCGCGGGCGCTGCGTGCGCTGGCAGCGGCGTTGGCCCCCAGATGCTGCATTACGTGCTGGGCATAACCAAGGCCTATACCACTCGCGTGGGCTCCGGCCCGTTCCCGACCGAACTGTATGACGCCGAAGAAAAGCAGGATCCCACCGGCAAATACCTGGCCGAGAAGGGGCACGAATTCGGCTCCACCACCGGGCGGGCGCGCCGCTGCGGCTGGTTTGATGCGGCCGCGCTCAAGCGCTCGATCCAGATCAACGGTGTATCCGGCCTGTGCGTGACCAAGCTGGATGTGATGGACGGCATGGAAGAAGTGCGCATCTGCGTCGGCTATCGTATCAATGGCCAATATAGCGACATACTGCCGGTTGGTGCGGAATCTCTTGAGGGTTGCGAACCGGTATACGAGTCGATGCAGGGCTGGAAGGAAAGCACGGTCGGCCTCCAGCGCTACGAGCAATTACCCGCCGCTGCGCGCGCCTATCTGGAGCGCATTGCGGAAATCTGCGAGGTCCCGGTGGATATGGTTTCCACTGGGCCGGGCCGCGACGAAACCATCGTTTTGCGGCACCCGTTCGAATAGAGTTGTGATTGATGTCGCCGGCGCTGCTGCAGTAGAGGTAATTGCCAGTCAGGTTGTTGACCATTTGCCCAGAAACATTCGTCGCAATACACCATCTTTTCTGACGATCTGATGATATGCAACAGCGGCAACGTGTGTAGCAATTAATGCAACAAGTACTGCCGCCAAGTACCCATGTGCTACTCTGGTCGGGTAAATCGTTAAATCATCCGGCAATGGATCACCTGACCTGGCGAACACGATGATATTCAACTTGCCAATAACCGCCGTCGCTAATCCCGTACCTGTCAGCAACGCTACGAGTACATAAAAACCTTTGTGGCAGATTTCCGCTATTCGGTTGAGAAGTGGGGGGCAAGAACTCATGCCGGGTGGGCGTTCCGCCCACAGTCGCACAACGAAGCGTACCACCATCAATCCTGCAATAAGCATACCTCCCGCCATGTGCAATTCTAATATATTGAGTTTGCGTGGATCGGAATTTGGCGTTGGTGCGAGTCCGAAAAATCCAATACCCAAGGCTGCGAGGATGAAGATTGCCAGTAGCCAGTGCAGGGAGACCAGAAGCGGGTGATAGCGTTGCATGGTCATGATGCCATCCCTGCGGCAACACGTTGCAGCCCGTCAAAATAGCGCTGCCAGCCGTATTGTGCGCCCTGATAATTGCGCTCCTCGTCGGGGTAGAAGCCGGATTGTTCCATACGCACAAGCACCCCGCCTTCGGTCGGCGTGAGTGTCCAGGTAACGATTGTTTTCAATCCGTTCTCAGCTTCCGCGCCTGAAGTATTCCAAGTATAGGATAAACGCTTGTAAGGCTCGACAGCCAAGACTTCGCAATCGACGACACCATTCCAGTGGGGCATAGGTTCGGTGCGAAAATTGAACTTATGCCCCACAACCGGCTGAAGATCATTCTTCATCAGCCAATCCTCGACTAGCGATGATTGAGTAATGGCCCGCCAAACTTTTTCGATAGTATGCGGCATCTCCCTCTCAATGATCAGCGTTTTGGTGTCGTTTGCTTTGGTCATTGATCCATCCTTTTCAATAGATTTTCCAAGCGGTCAAATCGGTCAAGCCAGAAGGTCGAATAAAAATTAATCCAATCAATCAGCGGTGCCAATGCTTTCGGCTCAGCGCTGTAATACGTCTCGCGCCCATTGCGTCGGCCACGCACAAGGCCAACCAGTTTGAGTTCACCCAGGTGCTTCGAAATGGCGGGTTGCGATACGCCAGACGGGCCTGTCAGGGCATGCACGGTCATTTCTCCTTCTCGGCTTAAGCGCTCGAATATTGCGCGCCGGGTTGGATCTGACAAGCTTTTCAAAATTGCTGTCGGTTCGGCGTACATTGCGGATCATCGCCTATGTGAATTTCGTTTCGATCTCTGCAAAGAATGCCTGTTGTAGGAGGGTGAAGTCAGAGAGTGTTAATTTGATCTCGCTTCCGACCTAGATCTTCAATACAGACTTTGCTGGGTCGTATTTGATCGTTTTGTTCGCGGTCATAATGCCCTTGTTATCTAAAATCGAGTCGCATAGCATCAGTACCTCATTTAGCGGATTGCCGTCCTTTCCTTCGCGTGCCCTCGTTCGATGAACGAAAAAACGATCCAAAACCAAAACGAGGTTGTTAAAAAAAAGCGATTCGAACGAGGATGCGGACGAAGTTAGCTTGAGTGACTTGTATGCGGCTAACTGCGCTTCTATTCTGGCGCGGCAGTCGTTCGTATATTCTTTGGGGTAGGTGTTGGCGGCTAGCATGTGCAAATCATAACCATATGGTTATTGATTGTCAAGTTAGTAAACCTGGTAGTTCTTTGAGTCATGGAATCGGCTTAGCGCATGATTATTTCCGTTTTGTGAGAAGGCTATCGCCCCTTAGGGCTGTTGACTCTTTATCTTGGTGATCGTAGGTTGCAACTGCTTGTCAGGCATGTGCCACGAATTTTTCTCTTTTACCTCTCAAGCCGACCGCCATGTATGCGCCATGCATACATGCTTTTTACACAAAAAGCAACTATCTAGGTAGATAGGTGCGGGCCGCATGTTCCTGGCGCAAAATTACAAATGGAAGCTCCCCAATAGGACGGGATTTCCTGGTTAAAACTACGCCAATCAAAACGATGTATATCCAGTTATTGCAAGGAGAGGAATGATGAGTTCGCGCCACCAGTTCGCATTGGAAATGAAACCTGATGAATTGCGGAAATACCGCCGGTCAAAACACGAAAGCCAAGGGCTTTTCTGGGCTCGTTTCGGAGTGACACAGTCACGGGGAAGCCGGTTTGAAAAGGGGGCCGAAATACCCAAGCCAGTGGCTATCTTGCTGGAACTCTATTTCAATGGCATTGTGACTGACGGCGACCTGAAAGCTGGGCGGATGTTGTCCATGACAGGCATAAAACGGGATATGAGGGCTCTCAGCGCGGTGGCATAATCGGTAGAAGAGGGTGTGTGCGTAGGGCGACCTCTTATACCGAAATAAAGCCCATGCGAATGGCCTTGATGATGGCCATACGGCGCGACGACGCCCCGAATTTGCGACGGATGTTAGTGAAGTGATAATTGACGGTCGCTTCGGTGCAATTCATCAATTGGGCAATATCCCATGAACTCTTGCCAGATGCACACCATTTCATGCATTCGAGTTCGCGCGAACTGATCTCAATACTACCCTTGGTGATGGCAGGCGTTTTCATCATAAACCCTGAAAACACCTCCACGATAAAATCACGAAAACAGGCTAGTTCCGGGATATTCAGACTTGCTTCCTGTTGGGTGCGTTCATTTGGCTTTGCACTTGTCGCGAAGCACAGTATGCCGAATTCTCCATGGGGCCCATGGTACGGCAGGGCAACTCCCGCACGGGCGCCGTAATGACATGCTTCTTCGTATAACTCACGTTGCCTGTGTGAAGAGAAAGTGCTGGGGGACCATATGATCGGGGTGGACCTGAGCATGCAATGTGCAACGACAGGGTCTATTTCGCCCATTTTGCCTTCATCATATTTGCGGAGAAATTCATCAGGCAGGCTGGTATGCAGGAAAGCATTGCCGGATTCGACCGGTGTGTCGTGGCTGGGAAAAATTGCCAAAGAAGCTTGCTGGTAACCCAAATTGGCGCCAAACTGAAAAACCTGGTCTCGCCATGCTTCCATGTTGCCATGAGCCGCCAACTCTGCGAAATGTTCCATAGTCATCATGCTTTCCCCCTTTAGGATGCAAACCACAAAAATGTTAGCCCAGTCACCGATGAATACCCTGCGCAAAAATTTCTGAATTGAGCTTCATAACATAAGCACAATAATAATGCGGCATAACTGATTATCGAGCAATAGCAATAAAGACCTATATATTGCGGGGTAGACTATTACTCTATGGCTGGCGAAAATATTTTGTTATAAATTGCTTATAAAACAATAAGAATTGCGCCAATCATAAAGTTCTGGGTTAAACTTGCCGCAAACAGAATGCGCATAATGTATATTATGTCAAATACGTGAAATGGGGTGTGCGACAAGCTTTCTCATGGCCGGATGGCCGAATCTTGAGAGTCAGTAAGGTTTCTCCCTCACCCAGTTTCCTGTGGGTTGATGCTGACCTACACCATCTGACCATGCATGGGCAGTTATAAAATGTGAAGTTACTCCCGGTCAGCCCTGTTGCTCTTCCAGATGGACAGCAACAGCCATAATCCGCCGACTGCGGCGCCGAGATAACCAATGAGGCCGAAAAGCGGCAAGCCGAGTAATTCCGGCCCGCCCCTGACGGTCATGACGATGGAAGAGCCGACTATAAGCGCGGCGACGACAATGCCGACTGTCAGCCGGTTTGCCGCGCCGTCCAGTTGGTTGCCGACGTGCTTCAGGTTGGCTATTTCAATGCGGATTTCCACGCGTCCGCGCCGCACTGCGCGCAGCATCCTAGAAAGGTCGTGCGGAAATTCCGTTAAAATCCCCAGCATTTCGGTGGCAGATCGCCAGCCGCGCTTGAACAATGCGGCTGGTGTATAGCGCACACGGAAGGCTTTTTCCAGCATGGGCAAGGCTTCACCAGCCATGTCGAAATCAGGATCCAGCTCCCGCCCCATGCCTTCCAATGTGATGAATGCCTTGATCAACAATGCAAGATCGGGCGGAAGCACAATCGAGTGAGTGCGCAAGGTGGCCGCCAGATCGTTGAGCATGGTGCCTATGCTCAACTGTTTTAACAATACACCGTGGTATTGATCCACGAAAGCCTGGATTTCCTGTATCAGGCTGGCCTCATCCACAGCCGCATCCCCGGTCCAATCCAGCATCACGTCGGCAACGCGGTCCGGCTCGTGTCGTACCAATCCGAGAAGCAACTGGATCAGTTGGGTGCGGCGTTCTTCGGTCAGCCGCCCAACCATGCCGAAATCGATGAAGGCGATGCGGTTTCCGGGCAAGTAAAACACGTTGCCGGGATGCGGGTCAGCGTGGAAAAAACCGTCCTCGACGATCATTTTCAGCACGGCGCGCGCACCCCGGCGAGCGAGTATCTTGCGGTCGAACCCGGCTCGGTCAACTGCTGTAAGATTGCGCCCCGGAATGCCGTCTATGAATTCCTGTACACAGAGCCGTTCGCCGGTCCATTGCCAATAGACATGCGGGATTAAAATAACCGGGGCAGCTGGGGAAGGGGATGCCTGACCGGTTTCCGTGGAAGGAGGGAAGATATTGCGGTCAGAGTAATCCGCAAAATTATTTGCAATGACCTCGCTGTTGCGGCATTCCCCGGCGAAATCAAGCTCGCGATGGAGCGAAAGCGAAAACTGCCTGACCACTTCCAGCGGGCGGAAATTGCGCCAATCGGGTATTTCCGCCTCGGCGAACTCGGCAAGGCGCATCAGCAGCCGCAGGTCGGCTTCGATGATCGGCTTGATGTCCGGTCTGCGTATCTTGATCACCACCTCGCTGCCATCTTCGAGGCGCGCCCGGTGTACTTGTGCGATGGAGGCTGCGGCAATGGGTTCGGGATCGAAAAACGCAAACACCTGTTCGGGCGGCGCGCCCATGTCTTCCGCAAATTGCTGGAGCACCTTGTCGTAGGGGGAAGGAGGCGCGCTATCCTGCAACTTGCCGAATTCGGCTATCCATTCCGGGGGAAACAAATCCACGCGCGACGCCAGCACCTGGCCAAGCTTTACAAATGTCGGTCCCAGCTCCTCCAGTGCCCGGCGTACCCTGGCGGGCGGTTCCATATGGGCATACTCATCCGCATGTTTCCATAGCAGTGCGCGCCCTGCCCGCTCCAGCGCATTGGCCATGCCCATGCGCCGCACCAGGTCGCCGAATCCGTAGCGGATCAACACCGATGCGATCACGTGCAACCTGCCGAGATCGCGCGCCGCGCCAAGCGCCTGTAATAGCATTACTTGGCCTTTTCGTTGTGCTGCACGGGCCTCACATGGTCGGCAAGGCCGGTGAGCATCCCGGCGGCAATTTGGCGCAGCAGATCGGAAGTGTTACGCGCGAGGTGCAGACCTATCCCGGCTTGAGCGCTGCCCGCCGAGCCAAGTTGGCGGGCGAGGGACGCCAGCGTATCCTTCATCTGCCTGCCGACGGCGGAACCCTGCAGACGGGCGTGGGCCGCCAGGTCGTGCAATATGTCTCCCGCCGCATCCTTGGTGGCGGAGGCTGCTGTTTGCAGGGATTCCACGAACATCTTTTCCAGGCGTTCCAGATCCGCCCGCGCGCGCGCCAGGTCTTCGCTGGAGTAACGCTGTGCTCTGCCTGCCGCCTCATCAACCGCCAGCTTGGCGGCTTCGGCAAATTGCGCCAAGGCTACATCCAGGCCGTTAACCGCTTGTTTGAGGTGATCCCGCGCTTTTTTGGATTGCTCACCAGACTGCTGTAAATCCTTCTGCGCTCCTGCACGCGCGCCTCGCAGCACTGCATTCGCTGTTTTCCGCAGGGATTCAATGTCAAACGAACGTCCGCGAATGATGCGCAAAGTGATTTGCCGCACCCTCTCCTGCACATCGAAACCCTCCTCTACTGCCTTGCGAACCTCGTCTTCGAGGGTTTTGTTTTCGTTGCCGGCTTTGCTTCGCATGATAGGTCTCCTATGGCTGTAAGTGCTGTCCATGATGCTGCTCACGCTGACCATTTTGCGACCGATTGGCGGTGATTTGCAATGCCTTTGCAGCCGCAATAGGAATATACTAATCCTATAAGTTAGATTGCGGGTAAGAAAAAATGTCCCTGCAATGGGAATTTGACGGCCTAAAATACCACTAATGTAATGACCTCGATTTTACGGGAGCATCTTGAATTTGACCTTGATCGCACCATGTTAACCGTAGGTATCCAATTGTGAGGTTGCCATGCAATCCACCCGACCGCCTGCTGTAGCCGGATTGTTCTATCCCGGCAATTCTGAGGTTCTTTCCCACGACATCCGCGCCATGCTGGCGGGCGCGAACAAAATTTCCTGCACAACCAAGGCGCTGATCGTCCCGCATGCCGGATATATCTACTCCGGCGCTATTGCCGCCAGCGGCTATGCCGCTCTAGCCAACATCGCATCACGCATCCGCCGCGTGGTGCTGCTGGGCCCCACCCATCGCGTTGCGGTGCGCGGCCTGGCTTTACCTGGAGTCGATGCGTTTTCCACGCCACTGGGCAGCATTCCGCTGGATACCGAGGCCATGCAGTGCATAGCACACTTGCCGCAGGTAACTGTCAGTGCGAGAGCGCATGCGCAGGAACATTCGCTGGAAGTGCAACTGCCCTTCCTGCAAGCCGTGCTGCATGATTTCAAGTTGCTGCCGCTGGCGGTAGGCACGGCGAGCGCCGATGAAGTGGACGAGGTGCTGGAACTGGTATGGGGCGGTGATGAAACGCTGATCGTTGTCAGTTCAGACCTGTCGCATTACCTGCCATATGACTTGGCAAGGCGAATGGATTCCTCAACTGCGCAATCCATCCTGAATATGCAGACAGGTATTACCCACGACCATGCTTGCGGCGCGACCCCGATCAACGGCTTGCTGCTTGCCGCACAACATTTTCATCTGACGCCTCACCTGCTCGACTTGCGCAATTCGGGGGATACCGCCGGATCAAAGGATGGAGTGGTGGGTTATGCCGCCTTTGCCTTCGAGGAAAAGCCGCAGGCATCACTGGAAGGGGTATTCGATGAGTGCTGACCGGGGCGATGTTCTATTAGCCATTGCGCGCGCTGAAATCTCTCGCGTCCTGGAGAACCGCTATCATGTTGACACAGACTTGCCGTGGCTGGCCGAGCACGGCGCCTGTTTCGTCACCCTCACCCAGCATGGCGAACTGCGTGGGTGCATCGGCACGCTGGAAGCGCATCGCCCCCTGCTGCATGACGTAAAGGCCAACGCTGTGGCCGCCGCCTTTCGCGACCCGCGTTTTTCCCCGCTGACCCATGGGGAGCTTCCCCATGTCGCGGTCGAGGTGTCCTTGTTGACGCCGCCTGTACTCATGGCATTCCGCGATGAAAAGGATGTGCTGGAGCAATTGCAGCCCGGTATGGATGGCGTGATATTCCAGTTCGCACACTACCGCAGCACCTTTTTGCCGCAAGTGTGGGAACAACTGCCCACCCCGCGTCAGTTCATGGCACATCTGAAGCACAAGGCCGGGCTGCCGGTTGATTTTTGGTCGCCCGAGGTCAAACTGTCGCGTTATAGCGTGGAAAAATGGAAGGAGTGAACCATGGACGCACCTATACTCGAGGACGAGCGCCATCCGACGAAATACTGGCACAAGCTGGAAGACGGGCGCATTCAGTGCGACATCTGCCCGCGCGACTGCAAGCTGCACGAGGGGCAGCGCGGAGTCTGTTTCGTGCGCGGCAGGGCGGATGACCAAGTCGTACTCACCACTTACGGGCGCTCGTCAGGATTCTGCATAGATCCAGTCGAGAAAAAACCGCTCAACCATTTCTATCCCGGCTCCAGCGTGTTTTC
>JBGPSQ010000071.1:0-12412 GCA_041490205.1 Gallionellaceae bacterium | reverse complement strand
TAGTGAATTTTACTGCAAAATATTCACAAAAGGAAATCCTGAAAAAACCATCCGTTGTTAGCGAGTCATTCGGCAAGCCTGCCCAGAGCGAAGTCGAAAGGCCAAGGCGAACGGACTTAGTCAATATTCCCTGAAATAAATGCCTTCAGTTTCACCACATCCGCCTCCATCACCTCGCAGCGCTGCGGCAGCTGCTCGATGCCCGCCAGCCGTGCGGGACGATCCGGCTCGCGGCCCAGCGCTTCCCGGATGGTTTCGGCGAACTTGGCGGGCAAGGCGGTTTCCAGGCAGATCAGCGACAGGTGCGGGCGGCGCTGCTCCAGGCCGACCTTCACGCCGTCGGCGGTGTGCGGGTCCACCATCACTCCGTACTCCTCCCACAGCTCGCGTATGGTCTTGAGCCGGTCCTGGTGGGTGCTCTTGCCGGAGGCGAAATGAAATTTCGCCAGCGCATCCCAATAAGGCGTGTGCTTGATGTCGAATGCGCCGCCCGCATCGACCTTGCTCCAGAACTCGCGCACCTTCGCACCGTCGCGCCCGACCAGGTCGAACATGAAGCGCTCGAAGTTGCTGGCCTTGGAAATATCCATCGAGGGGCTGCTGGTCTCGTAGGTGTGTTTGGTGTCGCGCGGACGATAGCTGCCTTCGCGGAAAAATTCGTCCAGCACGTCGTTCTCGTTGGTAGCCAAAATGAGCTGGCCGATGGGCAGGCCCATCATGCGCGCGATGTGCCCGGCGCAGACATTGCCGAAGTTGCCGGAAGGCACGGAGAACGCCACCTGCTCGTCATTGGATTTGGTCGCAGCGAAATAGCCCTTGAAGTAATACACCACCTGCGCGGAGACGCGCGCCCAGTTGATCGAGTTGACCGTGCCGATCTTGTATTTAGCCTTGAACGCATGGTCGTTGGACACGGCTTTGACCATATCCTGCGCGTCGTCGAACATGCCGGTGATGGCGATGTTGTGGATGTTGGGGTCTTGCAGCGAATACATCTGCGCGCGCTGAAAGGCCGACATCTTGCCATGCGGCGACAGCATGAACACGCGAATGCCCTTTTTCCCGCGCATCGCGTATTCGGCGGCGGAGCCGGTGTCGCCGGAAGTGGCACCCAGAATGTTCAGCTCGTCGCGCTGCTTCGCCAGCGCATACTCGAACAGGTTGCCCAGCAACTGCATGGCCATGTCCTTGAACGCCAGCGTGGGGCCGTTGGAAAGCTCGAGAATGTGCACGCCGGGCTCAAGCTGGCGCAGCGGGGTGATCTGCGAGAAATCGGAATCGGCGCGCCCGTTGCCGTACACGGCTGCGGTATAGGTCTTGTCCACGATCGCGCGCAGGTCGTCCGCCGGGATGTCGGTGGCAAACTTGGACAGCACCGCGAAGGCCAGGTCGGCATATGAAAGCTTGCGCCAAGCATCCAGTTCGGCGCGGCTCACCTGCGGGTATTGCTCCGGCAGGTACAGCCCGCCATCCGGCGCCAGGCCGCCCAGCAGGATTTCGGTGAAGGTCTTCGCGGGCGCATTGCCGCGGGTGGAGATGTATTTCATTTGCAGCACTACCTCATCATCTGTAGGGCGCAATAACCAACGGGCATTGCGGCGCCGTATGCATAATCAAACATTCGGTGCAATGCGCTTCGCTTATTGCCCCCTACAATCTCTAAACATCCTCAACCAGAAACAGCAGAACCGAGGGCGTAACCGAACGCCCTTTATGGCCGGTCGCGGCGCCCGGCGGGATAAAAATTCCCGAGCCTTCCGGAAAACGCACAACCGCTCCATGAAAATCAATTTCCAGCTCACCCCGGATCACGTAACCTATATGTCCTTTTTCGCACCAATCCGGCTCGACAAAGTCGGATGTAAACTCAACCAAGCGGAGTTGCTTCGTGCCGCTGCGAACGGCCTTTGACCTCGCGCCCCGAATCCCGTCCTGCCATTCCAACCCATCGAACAGGACCCGATGCTGATCCATCTTATTTACCGAGCTCTTCCAGCCTGAGCCTGGTCACCTTGCCCTGCACCACCGGCAACTTTTCCATTTTGGCAATCGCCGCGTTGATTTGTTTTTCGCGCGTCTGGTGGGTGAGCATGATGAGGTCGGTCTGCTCCTCGCCCTCGGCGGGCTCTTTCTGGATCACCGCGTCGATGGAGATCATTTCGTCGGCGAGGATGCGGGTGATGTCGGCCAGCACGCCAGGTTTATCTGCCACGCGCAGGCGCAGGTAGTAGCTGGTCTGCACCTCGTCCATCGGCAGCATCTTGAGGTTCACCAATTGATTCGGCTGGAAGGCGAGATGCGGCACGCGGTTTTCCGGGTCGGCGGTGTGCATGCGCGTCACGTCCACCAGGTCGGCGATCACCGCGCTGGCGGTGGGTTCGGCACCCGCGCCCTTACCGTAATACAGCGTGGCGCCGACTGCATCGCCCTCCACCAGCACGGCATTCATGGCGCCCTCGACGTTGGCGATCAGGCGCTTGGATGGAATCAGCGTGGGATGCACGCGCAACTCGATGCCTTCCTTTGTTCTGCGGGTGATGCCGAGCAGCTTGATGCGGTAGCCTAACTGTTCGGCGTATTTGATGTCCATGGCATCCAGTTTGGAGATGCCCTCGACGTGCGCCTTTTCGAACTGCATGGGGGTGCCGAACGCCAGCGCGGACAGGATGGTGATCTTGTGCGCGGCATCGATGCCTTCGATGTCGAAGGTGGGGTCGGCCTCGGCATAGCCCAGGCGTTGCGCTTCCTTCAGCACGGCATCGAAGCTCAGCCCCTTGTCGCGCATCTCGGAGAGAATGAAGTTGGTGGTGCCGTTGATGATGCCCGCGATCCATTCGATGCGGTTCGCCGCCAGTCCCTCGCGCACCGCCTTGATGATGGGGATGCCGCCCGCGACCGCCGCCTCGAAGGCGACCATCACGCGCATTTTCTGCGCCGCCATGAAAATCTCGTTGCCGTGCACCGCGAGCATCGCCTTGTTGGCCGTGACCACATGCTTGCCGTTGGCGATGGCCTTCAGCACCAATTCCTTGGCCACGCCGTAGCCGCCGATCAACTCGACCACGATATCCACTTCGCGGTCGCTCACCACCGAGAAGGCATCGTCGGTGACGCGGCACTTGCCGCCGGTGAGCGCTTTGGCGCGCTCGACGTCTTTATCCGCCACCACGGTGATGCGGATCGGGCGTCCGGCGCGGCGCGCGATTTCTTCTGCGTTGCGCTGCAGCACGGTGAAAGTGCCGCCGCCGACGGTGCCGATGCCGAGCAGGCCTACGTTGATTGGTTTCATTTTCAAATCCTAGTCATTAGTCGTTAGACGCTAGTCGATAGTTGGCGTTGTCGCGGCGCGGATTTAACCAATAACTAGCGACCAACGACTAACGACTGCTTATTTTCCGTAACGCTTGCGGTAATACTCCAAAAAGCGCGCGATACGCCCGATCGCCTCGGTGAGGTCGTCCGCATTGGGCAGGAACACCACGCGGAAGTGGTCCGGGTGCGGCCAGTTGAAGCCGCTGCCCTGCACCACCAGCACTTTTTCGGTTTCCAGCAGTTCGAGGATGAATTTCTGGTCGTCCTCGATCGGGTACATCGTGGGATCAAGGCGCGGGAACAGGTACAGCGCTGCCTTGGGCTTGACGCAGGTGACGCCGGGAATGGCGGTGAGCAACTGGTGAGCGAGGTCACGCTGTTTCGCCAGGCGCCCGCCGGGGGCGACCAGATCGTGGATGCTCTGGTAGCCGCCAAGCGCGGTCTGGATGGCGTATTGTCCGGGCACGTTGGAGCATAGCCGCATGGAGGCCAGGATGTTCAGCCCGTCGATGTAATCCTGCGCATGTTTTTTCTCGCCGGACACCACCATCCACCCGGCGCGGTAGCCGCAGGCGCGGTAATTCTTGGACAGGCCATTCAGGGTGACGAACAGGATGTCGTCCGCCAGCGAGGCGATGGAGGTGTGCGAAGCACCGTCGTACAGCATCTTGTCGTAAATTTCGTCGGCGAACACGATGAGCTGGTTCTTGCGCGCAATGTCCACCAGTTCGCGCAGCAGGTCATCCGGGTAGAGCGCACCGGTCGGGTTGTTCGGGTTGATGATGACGATGGCGCGTGTGTTCGGCGTGATCCTGGCCTTGATGTCGGCGAGGTCGGGCAGCCAGTCGTTCTGCTCGTCGCACAGGTAATGGCGCGGGCTGCCCCCGGCAAGCGAGACCGCCGCCGTCCACAGCGGATAATCGGGCGCGGGCACCAGCACCTCGTCGCCGGGGTTGAGCAGGCCCTGCATGGCCATTACGATCAACTCGGATGCGCCGTTGCCGATGGTGATGTCTTCCAGCCCCACGCCGCGGATATTCTTTTGCTGGCAATAATGCATGATTGCCTTGCGCGCGGCGAACAGCCCCTTGGAATCGGAATAACCGGAGGAGTTGGGCAGGTTGCGGATCACGTCCTGCTGGATTTCTTCGGGCGCGTCGAAGCCGAACGGCGCCAGGTTGCCGATGTTCAGCTTGATGATGCGGTGGCCGTCCTCTTCCATCTGCTTGGCGCGCGCCATCACCGGGCCGCGGATGTCGTAGCAGACATTGGCCAGTTTGGCGGATTTCAGCACGGGACGCGCGGCATCCAGCTCGGTAGGGTCGGGATGTTTCAATTCACTCTCTCAATCTCAATCTGCCGTTCCAGCGGCGGGTGCAATCCGGTAAAATCCACCCGGTGCGGGCATCAATCCGGACCGGGTTTCCAGGATGGGTATCCGGGACAGGGATCGCCCCGCAGGAACTGCAAGCTGCAAAAGCAGCGATTTTAGCCGACCAGGCCCTTTGCGGCAAATGGAGCACCCTTGAAATTACAGCTTACCGCGACCGGCGGCCTGAAACTCTTCACCGCGCACGGCGCGGGCTATGTCTCTGTCAATGGCGAACGCTTTGAGCGGCCCATCGTGGTCACGCCCGAGAAAGTGCTCTCCGACTGGCCCGCGCGGGATTTCGCCGCGCTCGACGAGAGCCATTTCGCCTGCCTGCTCGAGCTAAAACCGGAAGTTTTGCTGCTCGGCACGGGCAGCCAACAGCGCTTCCCGCACCCGCGCCTGTACCGGCAATTGACCGATGCGCGCATCAGCGTGGAATGCATGGACACCCCGGCCGCCTGCCGCACCTACAACATCCTGGTGTCGGAGAACCGCAGGGTCGTGGCGGCGATTCTGCTCTAGGTCGGCTTGGGATGCTTTGATGCGGGCGTGGGAGAATGTCCGCTATGTGAACTGACAAGGTCGGCTGCGTGCCCGTAGCGGTCATTGCGGTTTCGTAAAAGCAGTCATTCGACACGCGACGGCACGCGCCTACCAAAGTGAAATTCCTCTTCATGGTAATAGAGGAGCGCCCATTCCTCTGTTTCTGGAAAGACGACTAAATCATCCGATGCCGGGTAGCAGAACTCTGGCCAGTAGGCCACAAAGACGCCCCAATTAGTACGAAGCGCGGCATCCTTATCCCATGAGAGAACAACCATCTGATCTTGGTTGGGTTGCATTGCCATTAGCCACGTGGAGGCGATTGAGGGCTCAAGTTTCTCGGTCTTGATTTTCCATTGAGCGAACGAAGCAGCTAGGGCGTCTTCGCCAAGCATTGGCAGAGCGCGCTCATATAGCTTTCCAGCCTCGTCCGGATGGACCGGAATCATCCTGGCTAGGACATCCTCCGGCAATACCACGTATTGTGGATCAGTCCAACGCCATGCCAACTTGTGGTCCTGAATGCGCATGTTTCTCAACTGCGTGAAATTTGGAGACTACGTGAAATGACAGCTTATGGGACAAAGCAGCCCCATACAAAACGCCCACAAAGCTGACTCCCGCAAATCATACTTCAAATCCCCCGCTCCCGCGCGCAATAGCCAACCGGCATGGCGTCACATATACTCACAACAATCAGGACGGAAATTGTTACCCTCCGCGCCTTGTGTTTAAATAGCCCAATTACCCAACCACCCTACGAAGAATATGAGCACTCCCCTGCACAACGTCATCGCCCAAACCGAACAGGTCATTCTCGGCAAGCCGCACCAGATACGCCTGGCGTTGGCCTGCCTGCTGGCGCGCGGCCACCTGTTGATAGAAGACCTGCCCGGGGTGGGCAAGACCACGCTGGCGCATGCGCTGGCGCGCTCGCTGGGGTTGCAGTTCCATCGCATCCAGTTCACCAGCGACATGCTGCCTGCCGACATCCTGGGTGTTTCCATCTTCCAGCGCGACACCAGCGATTTCAAGTTCCACCCCGGCCCGATTTTCGCGCAGATGATCCTGGCCGATGAGGTGAACCGCGCCATGCCCAAGACGCAAAGCGCGCTGCTGGAGGCGATGGAGGAACAGCAGGTCACCATCGAGGGTGAAACCCGCCCCTTGCCCACGCCGTTTTTCGTGATCGCCACGCAAAACCCCACTTACCAGATCGGCACTTTCCCGCTGCCGGAATCGCAATTGGACCGCTTCCTGATGCGCATCCAGCTTGGCTACCCGGATGCGCAGGCCGAGCGCGGCCTGCTGGCCGGGGTGGAGCGGCGCGAGATCGTCTCCAAGCTCGCGCCGCAGATGAGCGCCGCCGAATTGCTCGCCTTGCAGCAGCAGGTCAAACAAGTATTCGTCTCCCCCGCACTGCTCGACTATGTGCAGGCCATCGTGCGCCACACGCGCGAATCGTCGCGCTTCGTGCATGGCCTCTCGCCCCGCGCCGGGCTTTCGATGCTGGGCGCGGCGCGCGCCTGGGCGCTGCTCGACGGGCGCAGTGCCGTGGAGCCGGAAGATGTGCAGGCCGTGCTGCCGGGCGTGGCCAGCCACCGCCTACAAAGCGTGCAGGAGGGCCTGCGCCAGGATGGCGACAAGCTGGCGCGCGAATTGATCGAGGCGGTGGCGATTCCGTGATTAAAGCCACCTACATGTCTGGCCACTTTCGAGCCAGACATTAGCCATATATCAGTATCAGTGAGCAAGAACCGCTCCTTTCCAAGAAGAATCCTTGTTTACCTGGTGGTAATACCCGCCATAGCGCTTCTTGTAGCCCTGACACCGTTATGGATAGCCATCTGGCTCTATTACCTCGTACGCACATTGGCGCTTTTCTCCATCTGGCGACACAAGCATGGCCGTCATGGCAGGATTTTTCTGGCAGTTTATTCTGACAGCCAGAAGTGGGAATCACACTTCCAGAACGAAATTATCCCGTTGCTGGGCAACAGGGCCTTCGTAGTCAATATTTCTGTAACACCGACCTGGAAAGCCTCCCACTCTATCGAACGTTTAGCCCATCTCCATTGGGGCGGAAGAGAAGCCCACACACCAATAGTGATATACTTTCCTCACTGGGGCCGAGTCAGGGAAGTCCGCTTGTATGACGCTTACCTTGCCCTTGCCAAAAGCGGGGATGAATCCGCCCTCCATGCACAAATGCAGAAGTTGCAGGCACTTGTAACTTGAACCAGCACGCATTGTTTTGAATTTGTAAAGTTGGACATTACGATCAAACCCTTAACATGCTCGCCCTCTTTACCCCCCTCCAGCAGCGCTTCACCGCCTGGGCCCTGAGCCGCCAGGTATACCATGAGGGCACGATCACGCTGACCCAGCGCAGCATCTACATCATCCCGACGCGGCGGGGCTTTGCGTTTGCCGGGGTGCTGGTGCTGATGCTGCTGGGCGACATCAATTATGTCCTGAGCCTGGGCTATGTCCTGACTTTCCTGCTGGGCACCATGGCGGTGATGTCCATGCTGCACGCCTTCCGCAATATGGTGAAGCTGGAGATCCGCGCCGGGCGCGCGGCGCCGGTATTCGCCGGGGACAGCGCGGAATTCCTGTTCCATTTCCATAACCCGGGCAAGCTCGCGCGCTATGGTCTGCACCTGCGCGACCAGAACGGCCACCATACCGGCTTCGACCTGACCGCACTGCACCATGGGGAGGTGAAGCTCGATATTCCCGCCGTACGGCGCGGCTGGATAGTCCCGGGCCGCCTGACCCTGTACACCGAATTCCCGCTCGGGCTGTTTTATGCCTGGTCATACATCAACTTCGATACGCAGGCGCTGGTCTATCCCAAGCCTGTCGAAAAGGCGCCGTTGCCTGCAAGCGCATCTCCCAGCGGCACGGGCTCGGTCAGCACGGCCGGGGACGAGGATTTTGCCGGGCTGCGCAATTATGCGGCGGGAGATACGCTGCAGCGCATCGCCTGGAAAGCGCTGGCGCGCGAACAGGGCTTGCAGGTCAAGCAGTTCAGCGCGCTGCAGGGCAATGAACTGTGGCTGGATTTGCTGCTCGCCCCGGCCAGTGACCTTGAACACAAGCTGGCGATCATGACGCGCTGGATATTGGATGCCGAGGCGCAGGGCCAGGCTTACGGCTTGCGCCTGCCCGGCCTGGAGCTGCCGCCGGAGCGCGGCGTGGCGCATCGCGACGAGTGCTTGCGCGCGCTGGCGCTGTTCGGGCTGGAGAAGAAGTGATGGCTGAACCCAGGCCGCTCACCGCCCCCCTCATTTACGGCCTCTTGCTGTGCGTGCTCATGGTGAGCGCGCCACACGCCGACCACATGCCGCTTTGGGTAAGCGGGCTGTGTGGCGCGGTGCTGGTCTGGCGCGCATACCTGGCCCGCGCCGGACTGCGGCCGGTCTATCGCTGGGCGCCGCCGGCCATCACCGTGGCCGGCATCGTCGGCCTGCTGATTGAGTTCCAAACCCTGTTCGGGCAGGAGGTGGGCGTCACCCTGCTGGTGATGCTCACCTCGCTGAAGCTGCTGGAGCTGCGCACCCCGCGCGACGCCACGGTGGTGATTTACCTTTCCTGCTTTGTCATCATCACCAATTTTTTCTATTCGCAGAACATCCCTACCGCGCTGTTCATGCTCGCCACGCTGCTGGTGATTGTCACCACCTGGCTGCACCTGCAAAGCGCCCTGCTACCGTTGAAACCCCGGTTGCGCATCGCGGCCCTGCTGCTGGCGCAGTCCATACCGTTGATGCTTGTGCTGTTCATCCTATTCCCGCGTGTGCAGGGGCCGCTGTGGAGTATGCCGCAGGACGACCTCTCTAAAACCGGCCTTTCCGACACCATGTCGCCCGGCAGCATCAGCAGGCTGACGCTGTCGGATGAAATCGCTTTCCGCGTGACTTTCAAGGGCATCCCTCCGCTGCGCGAACAGATGTACTGGCGCGGCCCGGTACTCTCGGACTATGACGGAAGGAACTGGACGGCCAGCAAGGCGCCAGGCGCGAGAAAGCCCCAGCTCGACAGCCTGTCCGGTGCATCCGATTACACCGTCATGCTCGAGCCGCACTACAAGACCTGGCTGTTCGCGCTGGAGATGCCGACACGGGTCTCGATCCCCTCGACCTTTACCTACGATTTCCAACTGAGGCAAAAAACGCCCGTCAGCACCAGGTTGCAGTACGAGGTGCAGTCGCAACTCAACTACCGCGTCAACGCCGAGGAAGAGCCGTTCCAGTTGCGCTATGCATTGCAGTTGCCGCCCGGAACCAACCCGCAGGCGCGCCAGTTGGCACAGGAATGGCGCGCTACTTACGGCAATGACGAAGCCATCCTACAGGCCGCCCTGCGCAATTTCAGCCAACAGGGGTTCATCTATACGCTGGAACCTCCACAGTTGGGACCCAATGCGGTTGACGATTTCCTGTTCGTGACGCGCAAGGGCTTTTGCGAGCATTATGCCAGCAGCTTCGTCTTCCTGATGCGTGCGGCAGGCGTCCCGGCGCGGGTGGTCACCGGCTACCAGGGCGGCGAGATGAATGACCTGGGAGGTTATATCATCGTGCGCCAATCCGACGCACATGCCTGGGCGGAGGTGTGGCTGCAAGGACGCGGCTGGGTGCGGGTTGACCCTACCGCCGCCGTTTCTCCTGCGCGCGTACAAAAGGGCCTCGCCTCTGCCGTGCCTAACAACGCCGCCCTGCCCCTGATGGCGCGCACCACGTCGTCATTGCTGCTCAGGCTGCGCTTTAACCTGGACTTGATCGCCTATCACTGGAACCAGTGGGTACTGAACTACGATACCGCGCGCCAGTATTCCCTGCTCGCCAGGCTGGGCATGGAGGACATCACCTGGGGCAAGCTGGGGTTTTACATGCTGGGCCTGCTGGGAGTTTTGATCGGCCTGTTTTCGCTGCTGATGCTGCGCGGCTTGTATGCGCGCCGCGCCGAGGAGGCGCAGCGCCTCTACCTGAAATTCTGCCGCAAGCTTGAAAAGGCCGGGGTGGCGCGCGCCGCCCATGAAGGGCCGCAGGATTTCGCCGCGCGCGCAACCGCTGCCCGCCCGCAGCAATCCTCCGCCATCGCGGATGTCACCGCGCTTTATGTCGCCTTGCGCTATGGCGGGGCGGAAGGAGGCGACGAGTTGCCAGCCTTGCGGCGCGCGGTGGGCGCATTCAAGATATAATGCCGCGCATGCAAATTACCCGCCGACTGGAATTTGATGCAGGTCACCGCATCCCTAACCACAACAGCCAGTGCAAGCACCTGCACGGCCACCGCTACGCCATCGAGATCACGCTCTCGGGCGACATCATCACCGCCCGGGGTATCTCCGAGGAAGGCATGGTGATGGATTTTTCGGACGTGAAGCGCATCGCCAAGGAGCAATTGGTGGATGCCTGGGATCACGCCTTCCTGGTGTATCGCGGCGACCGGGCCGTGCTGGATTTCCTGGCCACCCTGCCCGGCCACAAGACTGTGGTGCTGGATGCCGTCCCCACCGCCGAAAACCTGGCGCTGATCGCCTTCGACACACTAAACGGCGCATACCGCGACACCTATGGCAACCATCTGCGGCTGGAGCGCGTGCGCCTGTTTGAAACGCCGAATAATTGGGCCGACCGTGTGCGCCCGGCGCCAGGAAACGAATAACAATTAGTAACAACCAAAGTATCGGGAGATTCAACACATGAATTCGACAGAAATCATCACCCTTTTGCAGGAATCGCCGCTGTTCAAGAAAGTGCGCAGCAGCCTGCTGGCCTCCATGCTCATGAAGACCAGCCGGGTCAAGCTGGTGTCCGAGCAAATCCTGCTGGCGCCGGGCAAGGTGAACGACTACGTTTATATAGTTCTGTCCGGCAGGCTGCGCGCGCAGGTCAACGTGGACGACACCCGCCCGCTCGCCCTGTTTGGCCAGAGCGAATGCGTGGGTGAAATGTCCATGTTCGACGACAACCAGGTCACTGCCTTCGTCATTGCCGCCACCGATTGCAAACTGCTGGTCATCAACCATGCAGACGTCTGGACGATACTCAACGAATCGCTGCAAGCCTCGCACAACATGCTGAGCATCCTCGCCCACCGCATGGTATCCAGCAACCAGCTATTGGCCGAAAGCATGGAATCCCTGCACGGCTACGAGGCGCTGGATTACATCAACCACACCTCCGGCATTTACAACCGCCACTGGCTTTCGGAAAACATCGCGCGCCTGATCCACCGCCACACCATGAACCAGCAGCCATGCGCGTTCATCCTGGTGAAAATCGGGAATTTCACGCAATACGACACGCTTTTCGGCAGCCTGGGCTGCGACCAGGCGCAGCGCACCATCGCCCAGACCATGCTGCGCTGCCTGCGCCCGAACGACATGGCGGCCCACCTCAGCGAGGACCAGTTCGCCATCTTCCTGCCGCAGACCAAGGAAGAAAACGTCCGCTTCGTCACCGGGCGGCTGCAGGAGGAAATCAACCAGACCACCATCGTCACCCCCAGCGGCGACGCACTGCCCCCGGTTATTTTGGCGGTGGGTTCGATCCAGGTGCAGACCAACGATACGCTGGACAGCCTGCTCGCGCGCACGCATGCCGTGATGAGCGCAATAAAGTAATTCACCAAAAATTATTGCTTCCGCATCGCGCCGCTGCGCGGTGTGGAAGCAATAAAGCGTTTATTTCTCCCGAGGCAAGAATGGCAAACCGGGACAGCGCCTGCTGGACCAGTCAGGCTTCTGCCTCATAAAATTGAATCCGGTTGCGCCCGGCCTCCTTGGCTTGATACATCGCAATGTCTGCCCACTTGAGCACATGTTCAGCGCTTGTTTCAGGGTCGAATAGCGACACGCCTATGCTTGCTCCGACATCCTGGTGGACAATCACCTGCGATGATTCCTGGTGATCGGAGGTCAACCGATAGGGCTCGGCCAGGGAAGCGAGGATTTTCTGGGCCACGATGGTCGCATGCTTGCCGGATTCAGCCTTTTCCTTCCCCAACTCATTGAGCACGACCACGAATTCATCGCCACCGAAACGCGCGACCGTATCGACCTTGCGCACGCAACCAGCCAGGCGGCGCGCCACTTCGGCCAGCAACAAATCGCCCGCTTTGTGTCCGTATGTATCGTTGATCGGCTTGAAATTATCCAAATCCAGAAACATCACT